>NZ_JAZGJN010000237.1:0-31317 GCF_038085095.1 Photorhabdus sp. P32
TTGAAAGATGAAGGGTATAAATGGGAAAAATAAGGTAAGAGTTAATTTACAGATATTAAATGCAAATAATCTAGGATGTTTTATTGCAATGTGTTTGATTTTTTATTATTGCCAATTATACAAAAATTATTAACCTCATAAACTATAAAATAAACCTCATTATTTATTTCCTGAGCTAGACTATAATCTTTGTCAATTGAAATAGGACATCTGTACGATAGTTTAATATATTGATTACTGAACGATCTTATTTAATTTAAGAGGGTATATGATCCAAAGAAATGATTTTAAAGCCTTTTCTATTAGTAATAATGCTAATGTAGTGAGTCAAGAAGGATATGAAGAAAGCCGGAGTTTAAAGATGGGGTTTCCGCCAGACGATATTACGGTCCATTTGCTCAATAAAGTGTTACGTCAGTCGTCGACAATAACATCTGTTTTGGCTAATTTTATCGCGACATATTCTGGCAATGATGTTCTGGATGATGGCGATTTAGTTAAACTTGCTACTCAATTAAGTAGCGCATTAGAACAAAAAATTGCAACCGAAGTGCCAAATGCCTCATTAACACAAAAAGGTGTTACTCAGCTTACAGATAAAACCGGTGACAGTAATACTCTCGCGGTAACACAGAAGCTTGTTTCTGATGTAAATGATAATGCTAATAACCGATTGGCAAAAAATCAAAATGGTGCAGATATCTCCGATAAAAACGCGTTTGTGAAAAACCTCGGTTTAGGAGATGGCGGTGGGCGATTAATTGGGTCGCAGATTTTCTATTCATCCGGTACATATACTCCGTCCAGCCCATTAGTTAAACGTATTATCGTTGAAGCTGTTGGCGGCGGCGGAGGTTCAGCTGGCCTCGGTGCGTTGAATTCCAGCATCTCTGCCGCTACAGGTGCAGGCGCGTCCGGTTCCTACGCTAGAACAACGTTATTCAATGTACCCGCATCACCCATCGCAGTAACCATTGGCGCTGGGGGTTCTGGCGGCACGCCAGGTATGAACGGAGGGAGCGGTGGTGAAACATCGTTTGGTGGGCTTGTAATTTGCCCTGGAGGAAAAGGCTCTCCACATGTGGGGGGGAGTAATGATGTTATGGTTTATCCGGCCGGTGGTGCTGGTTTGTTGCCAACGTCAACAATCACTTTAGAATGCGCATCAAACTATACAACATCGGGAGTTGTTCAACCTAAATTTAACTTACTTTTTGCTGGGGAACCTGCTTCAACGGGACTGGGTGCCTATGGTCGCGGTGGATTCCCTGTTTTATCGTATGCAACTGCCCCTGCGCAAAACGGGCAAGTGGGCGCAAATGGTTTGGTTATCGTGAGGGAATATTCATAACGAAAAAAAGGGGTGGCATTCGGAACCCAGCCGAGGTGATAAAATATTTACTTGCGTTTTTAAAAAATATTAAGCATGAATTTACTACTGTACAAGTAATTTAGAAATGCTAATTATTGAAGAGCAAATACACTGCCGTACAGGCAGAACAACGAAGCCGGCTTGTTCGGCTTTATGTTCATTTACTTACTGATCCCATCACAATCCGGTTAGCAAGCCATTGCGTCATCTTTTCCTGCAATGTAGTACTCCAATTGTCATGATTTAGAGCCTATTGGAGAAATGTACAAATGTAATCCACCTCCATCAGCGAGTTTATAAGCTTTATCTTTTGGCTTTGCTGTTTCAACCTGTCTTACTGATAATTTCATTGTTGGGGGTATCCTGAAACGGGGTATTCGCCGATACCCCCGCTTTATGGTTTATTCCAGTTTAGTTTGGTTTAGGTGGATTTAGTATGATTGCTTGCTGTTATTGGATTTTTGGTAGATTTGTTTAGGTATATTTAGGTGGGTTTAGTTAAGAGTGGCGTCCCCTGCAGGAATCGAACCTGCAATTAGCCCTTAGGAGGGGCTTGTTATATCCATTTAACTAAGGGGACATAGCTTTATTATAACGGTTTTTTCTTCCTAAGATAAGGCGTTATAAACTGTTTGCCTATTTAGTGATCACTTAAATTGAGTACCATTCAAGTTAGATTGTCAGTAATATTTACATTATTGATGATCATCGGCGAGTCGTGCAACAAACTGATCTGCCGGATCTAGAAGGTTATTACTTGGAGAGATGTATGAAGTATCGTTTGGGCGGAATCGCTCTTACCGCCGCATTACTAGTGGGATGCGCTAATTCATCTGATACTGTTGAACAGGGGCGTTCAGACCCATTGGAAGGCTTTAACCGTACCATGTTCAACTTTAATTATGATGTTCTTGACCCTTATGTTTTACGTCCAGTCGCGGTAGCGTGGCGTGATTATGTGCCGATGCCTGCTCGAAATGGTTTGGGTAATTTTCTGAGTAATCTTGAAGAGCCGGCTAGTATGGTAAACAGTTTCTTGCGGGGTAACCCATATCAGGGAATGAAACATTTTAATCGTTTTTTCCTAAATACCATTTTGGGTATGGGGGGGCTGATTGATGTTGCAACGATGGCAAACCCCAAATTGGCAAAAGAAGAGCCAAAACGCTTTGGGAGTACTCTGGGCTATTATAAAGCGGGGTATGGTCCTTATGTTGTATTACCGGGTTATGGCAGTTTCACCCTACGTGATGAAGGGGGAAATTGGGCGGATATGACTTACCCAATGCTGAGTTATCTGACTATTTGGATGTCAGCCGGCAAGTGGGCATTTGAAGGAATTGAAACCCGTGCTCGTTTACTGGATTCTGATGGCTTATTGAAGAACTCGTCAGATCCCTATTTGATGATGCGTGAGGCTTACTTCCAGAGCCATGATTTTATGGCAAGCGGCGGTAAACTGGAAGCCACGAAAAATCCAAATGCCGAAGCATTACAGGATGATTTAGATAGTATTGATGATTGATAACGCTTTATTTGGTTTTTAACTGCGTAGATAAAAAAGGATAGCAATATTCGCTATCCTTTTTTAGAGTGGAATATTATTAGAATGCGTAGTTGAAGTTCACACCATACAGCCAGGCAGTGCCTTTAGCTTCGAATTCATATGCGTAAGGCAATGCTTCAGACAATTTCTCTTTGACAGTGACTTTCTGACCATGCATATATGAAACACCGACATCAACAGAAGCATCTTTGTTAAATGCGTAGGTTGCGCCAGCACTCAGCCAGAAACGATCTTGGTCCGGAATAGAGATAGAACGGTTTTCAGCCGGAATCGGGCTGTCATCAAAGGCGATACCTGTACGGAATGTCCAGTTGTCGTCGTGATAATAAGTTGTACCTAAAGCAATACGGTAAGCATCTTTGAAGCCTTCATGTTTACTGAACAGGACGGAGCCGTCTTTATTTCTGGTCCCTTTCAATTCATTAAACTCACTCCAGCCTGTATACGCCAGGCTATAGTGGATAGCCCATTTAGGCGCTACGCGGTTGTAACCAGAAATCTCCCAGATATCCGGCAAATTGAGGTCCAATCTACCGCCAATGGTTTTGCCTCCAGTAGCAGGTAAATTCACTCCCGCCTTTTCCAGCATTTGACCTAGCGCAACAGGTACGTCATTTTTATAATCGCCGTCTTTAAACTTAACTTTAACTTTAGAACGGTAAGTCAGGCTGTAACGGTTATTTTCATCCACTTCATACATGATGCCTGCGTTCCAACCATAGCCCCAATCTTTGCCTGACAGATTAGCAATTTCATCAGTTGGTTTTAGTGCACCTCTGGTTAGACTCGCCATAGCACCTGCATGACGGACGATTTCTGCATCCGCATAAACAGCGTTCAACCCTAAACCAAAGCTGAAGTGATCATTCAGTTTATAAGCACCGCTTAAGTTGAAGTTCAACGTTGTCAGGTCAGTTTTACCGCCGATGGGGCCTGCTTCATAGTTATTGCTAAAATCCGTTGCCAGACCGAAGTTGGTGGTGACCGAAGTACCAACAAACCATTGATCATCGATTGGCATAATGAAATGTATGTTAGGTATCCAGGCGGTAGGAGCGATATTTTTAGCGTTAGTACTTTTCGATTTCCCAGTAATATCAACATCTGGG
The DNA here is from genome assembly GCF_038085095.1 of Photorhabdus sp. P32. Classification (NCBI taxonomy): domain Bacteria; kingdom Pseudomonadati; phylum Pseudomonadota; class Gammaproteobacteria; order Enterobacterales; family Morganellaceae; genus Photorhabdus; species Photorhabdus sp. P32. Next base: position 4,049 of record NZ_JAZGJN010000237.1, read on the forward strand.
TTGATATAGACGGCGCCAATAGAGAATGATGGGCGATCAAACAGTGTCATTGCTGCTGGGTTACGGCTTCCTACCGTTGCGTTATCAGCAACAACGCCTTCCCCGGAAAAAGCGCGGCCTAGGGCCGAAGTAGAAAATTCATTTAACTGGAAACCAGCAGCGCCGGCATTCGATGATATTATAGCCACTGCAACCGCTAATGCTGAACGGGTGAACAGGTTTTTCTGGTTCATAACCAAAACCCTCTTGTTTATTATTTAACTATGCCACTTATCTTAGCAAGGAGCGCAGAATTGTAGGGTCGGTTTGCCTCGCTGACAAATCAGACCAGTCGTGAAGTATAGGTCTGATAACAGTTGGTGTTGCAAGAATGTTTTTAAAATATTACCAAGTTGATATCAAAAACGCGACTCAGTTAACAAAAAAATGATTTTTGATATTAATAAAAACGTTTAAAAATGATTTTTTAAGATCAAATTTCGGCAGATAAATATTCTTTAAGAGGTAGTGTGAGTTTCCCGGTAGTGTAAGAGGGATCAGATATTAGAATTCATTATGAATATTTTAGTAATGGAATTATGACTGGTGTAATAGACCGATGTTGCAAAAAGCAGCTTGCGAACGTGTTCGAATAAGTATTGAAACCATTTAGCTATTAAATAAATTAAAGTTGCGCTTCCTCTCATTTTTGATTTATTCAGGTTTGCTATTTATAAACATTACGCTAACAATGATCTATCAGGTCAGACCTGTCCAGATTGGTTGAAAAGTTTTTTCAGTAATTTGATTCAGTTAACGATAATCTTTCAGGAGCCGTTATGAGTCGTCCTTTAACAAAAGTGACACAGCAAGGCGATCGTATCGCCATTGTCAGCGGGCTACGCATTCCATTTGCTAAACAGGCAACATCGTATCATGGCATACCGGCTGTGGATTTGGGTAAATCAGTCGTCAGCGAACTTGTGACTAGGAGTGGTTTACTCCCTGAAAAGATTGACCAATTGGTGTTTGGGCAAGTGGTGCAAATGCCTGAAGCGCCAAATATTGCCCGTGAAATCGTTCTTGGTGCTGGGTTAAGTGTGAGTACTGATGCTTACAGTGTCTCCCGTGCATGCGCCACCAGTTTTCAGGCGATCGCCAATGTGGCTGAAAGCATTATGGCTGGCACGGTGAATATCGGGATTGCTGGCGGAGCTGATACTTCGTCTGTATTGCCGATTGGCGTGACTAAATCCCTGGCTCGTACTTTGGTGGATATGAATAAGGCTAAAACGTTATCGCAACGCCTTAAATTACTTAGTCGCCTTAAATTTCGCGATTTATTGCCGGTATCTCCGGCGGTAGCGGAATATTCGACGGGTCTGCGTATGGGAGATACTGCGGAGCAGATGGCGAAGACTTACCGTATCAGTCGAGAAGATCAGGATGCGTTAGCACACCGCTCCCATATTCTGGCAGCGAAAGCTTGGGAACAGGGATTGTTGGCTGATGAAGTCATGACAGCTCACTTCCCGCCATACCGTGAAGCATTGCTTGAAGATAATAATATTCGTAAAAGTTCTGTACTGACCTCTTATGCGAAGCTGCGTCCGGCATTTGACCGTAAGTACGGCACTGTCACTGCTGCAAATAGTACACCGCTGACGGATGGCGCAGCGGCAGTCATATTGATGCGTGAATCAGTGGCTAAGGCATTGGGGACAAAACCGCTTGGTTATCTGCGTAGCTATGCATTCTCAGCCATTGATGTCTGGCAAGATATGTTATTAGGGCCGTCATACGCCACGCCAATAGCGCTTGATCGTGCAGGTATCACACTAAAAGATCTGACTTTAATCGATATGCATGAAGCTTTTGCGGCTCAGACACTGGCAAACCTGAAAATGTTTGCCAGTGATGAATTTGCTCGTAATAAATTAGGGCGTGCTCAGGCGATTGGTGAAGTCGATATGGACAAATTTAATGTTTTAGGTGGTTCAATCGCTTATGGGCACCCATTTGCAGCGACAGGAGCTCGTATGGTGACGCAAGTATTGAATGAGTTGCGTCGCCGTGGCGGTGGGCTTGGGTTGACAACCGCTTGTGCTGCTGGCGGGTTGGGCACAGCTATGGTATTGGAGGTGGAATAATGACTCAGGCTCAACATGATGCAGCACCCATCACGATGGATACAAACCAAACTGCTTCTGTTTTCAGTTTTAATGTCAGGCCAGATAAGATCGGCGTTATCACTATTAATGTGCCGGGAGAAAAGGTAAATACGCTGAAAGCAGAATTTGTTGATCAGTTTCTGAATGTTTTCAAACAAGCTCAGCAATCTTCTGGTCTTAAAGGATTAATATTGATTTCCGGTAAGCCGGATACGTTTATTGCCGGTGCTGATATTTCTATGATTGCCGGATGTAAGACCAAAGAAGATGCGCGAGATTTGGCTGAAAAGGGTCAGAAACTATTTTCTCAGATAGCTAATTATCCCTTGCCTGTCGTAGCAGCAATTCATGGCGCTTGTTTGGGAGGCGGTTTGGAACTGGCGCTTGCATGTCATTGGCGCGTGTGTTCACTGGATGATAAGACTCGTCTTGGATTACCTGAAGTTCAACTTGGGTTATTACCCGGTTCCGGTGGTACTCAGCGGTTGCCAAGACTTATTGGCGTCAGTTCAGCGTTGGATATCATTCTGACGGGTAAACAGCTACGGGCGAAACAGGCATTACGGCTCGGATTGGTGGATGATGCTGTGCCGTTGGATATTCTGCTGGACATTGCTATCGAAAAAGTCAAAAAGGGTATTCCTATTCGTAAACCTTTGCCGTGGCGACAACGGTTATTAGTTGGCCCCTTAGGAAGATACTTTTTGTTTAATATCGTTCGTAAAAAGACGCTGGCGAAAACTCGTGGGCATTATCCTGCGCCTGAACGAATTATTGATGTTGTCAAAGAAGGCGTTGAAAAAGGCATGAGTCAGGGTTTACAGGCTGAAGCGGTAGCATTTGGCGAACTGGTAATGACACGGGAATCTGCCGCTTTACGTAATCTGTTTTTTGCTGCAACTTCGTTGAAGAGTGAAACGGGGTCATCCGAGAAACCGGCGGAAATTAAGCGTGTTGGTGTGTTAGGTGGTGGCCTGATGGGCGGAGGCGTTGCGAATGTAACAGCCACCCGTGGCAAACTACCGGTACGGATTAAAGATATTAACGAGAAGGGCATTAGTCAGGTACTGAAATATACTTGGGATTTGTTGTCCAAACGGGTGAAGCAAAAACGACTACGCCCGGCAGAGCGTGCTCAACAAATGATGCTGATTTCAGGAACGACGGATTATCGTGGCTTCGGGCAAACCGATATTGTTGTTGAAGCAGTGTTTGAGGATTTGTCACTGAAACAGCAAATGGTGGCAGAAATTGAAAAGAATGCTAAACCAGAAACCATATTTGCATCTAATACGTCTTCACTACCTATCCATCAGATTGCTGAAAAAGCCCAACGACCAGAGCAGGTGATTGGTCTGCATTATTTTAGTCCAGTGGATAAGATGCCGCTGGTGGAAGTGATTCCACATCAAGGGACCAGTGAGAAAACGATTGCTACAGCCGTTGCTTTGGCGAAGAAACAGGGTAAGACTGCTATCGTGGTTGGTGATAAAGCCGGATTTTATGTAAACCGGATTCTTGTCCCTTATATTAGTGAGGCCGCGCATTGTCTGGTAGCAGGAGAGCCCATTGATCATATAGACAAAGCTCTGGTTAATTTTGGTTTCCCGGTCGGGCCGATTAATTTATTAGATGAAGTGGGCATTGATGTTGGCACCAAAATCATGCCGATTCTGGTGGAACAACTAGGTCCGCGTTTTGCCGCTCCTGAATCTCTCGATGCTGTACTGAAAGATGGTCGTAAGGGTAGGAAAAATGGCCGTGGTTTCTATTTATATGCATCAGAATCCAGAAAATTCTGGCAGTTTGGCAAGAAAGGCAAAAAAGTTGATAGTTCAATTTATACTTTGCTGAATATAACACCTGAGTCGCATATGCTCTCGTCAGAAATAGCTCAACGCTGTGTGATGCTAATGCTTAATGAAGCTGTTCGTTGTTTGGATGAAGGCATTATCAGAAGTCCACGTGATGGTGATATTGGGGCAGTATTCGGCATTGGTTTTCCGCCATTCTTTGGTGGCCCATTCCGTTATATTGATAGCCTTGGTTGTGCCAGAGTAGTGGAGATTCTGCGTAGGCTGGAAAATCAGTATGGCGATAGATTCGTACCTTGTGAGTGTTTAGTGAAAATGGCTGAACAGAATAAAAGTTTTTATTCATAGTGGCCTATACTGCATTGATGAAAAAATAAATTCCGGTGTTGTTGAGGCGCCGGAATTGTATTGAGTGTTTTTGAATAAAAAAGATCTCTTTATACCCTATGGATTTCAAGATGTATCGCGACGGCAAGGGAGTGAATCCCCGGGAGCATAGATAACGATGTGACCGGGGTGAGTGGGTGCAGCCAACAAAGAGGCAACTTGAAAGATAACGGGTATAGATTCAAGCAACATCCATTGGGTTGTCGTTCAACCATTTTATTTGTTTTGAGTAGAATGCCTGTTCACCCTGTCTGAAATGTTTTTGTAGTAACAATTTTTATTGTATACCCTATGGATTTCAAGATGCATCGCGACGGCAAGGGAGCGAATCCCCGGGAGCATAGATAACTATGTGACTGGGGGGAGTGAGCGCAGCCAGCAAAGAGGCAACTTGAAAGATGACGGGTATATAACTCAGACTGAGATTACTGATATTTATTAGCAGCAGGATAACTGTACTTACTCATTCAACGGTGGACTATGCAAATTTTTATTATGCGTCATGGTGACGCGGCTTTAGATGCAATTAGCGATGCTGCCCGGCAACTCACTCCTCGTGGTTGTGATGAATCGCAAAAAATGGCTTGTTGGTTAGCACAGCAAAAGCATCAGATTGATCTCGTGTTGGTAAGTCCTTATATCCGCGCTGAACAGACGTTACAGATTGTTCGTAAATCCTTATCTTTACCGGATAGTGAAGAAGTGTTGTCGGGGTTAACGCCATCAGGTGATGCTGCCACGGTAAGCAGTTATCTCCAGTTTCTTGCTGAGCAAGGTCATAATGCTGTTTTGATTGTCTCTCACTTACCGTTAGTCAGTTATTTAGTTGCTGAGTTATGCCCGGTAGAAACACCGCCAATGTTTGCAACTTCTGCAATGATATGTGTGGATTTAAACAGCCAGACTGGCAAAGGTACTCTTGTCTGGCAGGTCAGCCCGTCTCAATTGGCAGCAAAAGCCTAATAATTCAGCGGCATATAGGCTCAAGGCTCATCAAGTTCGATAAGCATCAATAGCGCGGCGTTACCTCCCCATTCCTTTGGCGCTTGATGGAAGGCTATGATATCTGGGTGTTGAGCTAACCACAGAGGCGTTTGCTGTTTGAGAATACGTTTCCCGTGACCGTGCATGATGCAGGCACAATAGACATGTTCACGACGGCAAGCAGCTATCAATGCCCCAATTTCCTGTTTGGCTTGCATTTGAGTTAATCCGTGTAAATCAAGGAACAATTCGGGTGAATAATCGCCTCGGCGTAATTTCTTCAATTCGTAATGGTTTGTGTCTTCCCTTACATAGCGAGTAGGGCCTTCGGTATCAAGGTTAGGCTGAAATTCATCAGAAAAATAGTAGCTGGCATCGATTTGCTCTTGCTGAATTCGTTCAGGGGCAATATAGCTGGTTTTTTTTCTTCTGGAAGAATGTAAGACGGTATCCTGGTTGATGCGTTTGGCGCCTGCTACCGATTGTTGAAATAAGCTAATTTCTTCCTCATCCAAGGAGTATTTATTTTTCATCATTTTTCAGTTAATTAAACCATTTTGTGACAAGTGTACTGCATCTTTTTAACGATTAAACCTGATTATATTTAATGAAACCTGATTTTACAGAGTTTGTGGTTTAAAAATGCTGATTAAGAAGGTATATCCACAGGTAGTCAATAAAATAGTTTGACAATGACCATTGGTTGGAAAATAAATGTATATACAACTAAAAACCTGATTTATACCCTATGGATTCCAAGGTGCATCGCGACGGCAAAGGAGCGAATCTCCGGCAGCATAGATAACTATGTGACCGGGGTGAGCGGGCGCAGCCAACAAAGAAGCAACTTGAAAGATGACGGGTATATCAGATACAGACCAATACAGGATGCTGATCATGGCAATAGAACTGCGTGATACTGATATCATCTGGCGTAATGCAAGACTGGCAACAATGGACCCTACTGTCAATGCGGCTTATGGATTATTAAAAGAGCATGATCTGCTGGTGCGTGATGACAAAATTTTAGCTATTTTGCCCACGGCAACATTACAGACGAGTCACTGTCAGGTAATTGATGTCCAACAACGCCTGATTACCCCCGGTTTAATCGATTGTCACACTCATTTAGTATTTGGTGGTAACCGGGCTTATGAGTGGGATCAGCGTTTAAATGGTATGTCCTATGCTGAACTTAGTGCTCAAGGAGGGGGGATTAATGCGACAGTTTCTGCGACTCGGGCCAGTTCTCATCAACAACTTGAACGTTCTGCTCAGCAGCGTCTTGCTGCATTTATGGCCGAAGGTGTAACCACTATTGAGATTAAATCGGGTTATGGATTAAATCTGGAAAATGAAGAAAAATTGCTACAAGTTGCGCAGAACTTAGCGCGACATAATCCGATAGAAATCAGTCCCACATTGCTCGCTGCTCATACTTGTCCACCTGAATATAAGCATAATCCTGACGCTTATATGGATCTGATTTGCGAAAATATCCTGCCACAACTCTGGCAAAAAGGGTTGTTCGAGGCAGTAGATGTTTTTTGTGAAAGCGTAGGATTTAACCTGGCACAAACTGAGCGGCTCTTTCAGAAAGCACAACATTGGAACATTCCAGTAAAAGGTCATGTAGAGCAATTATCTCATTTAGGCGGAAGTGAACTGGTCGCTCGCTATCATGGTCTTTCTGTGGATCATATTGAATATTTAGATCAGGCGGGAGTTGAGGCGCTTAGTCACAGTGGTACGGTAGCCGTTTTGCTTCCTGGCGCATTCTACTTTTTGCAGGAAACACAACGCCCACCTATTGATTTATTGCGGCAATTTAATGTGCCGATAGCCGTATCTACCGATTTTAATCCCGGAACCAGCCCATTTGCCTCTTTGCGAATGGTCATGAATATGGCATGTGTCCAATTTGGATTGACTCCTGAAGAAGTATGGTTAGGTGTAACCCGGCATGCGGCTCGTGCATTGGGCAGAGAACAGAGTCACGGACAGTTGCGAGCGGGAGCTTATGCCGATTTTGTTGTCTGGGATGCAGAAAATCCCGTTGATATTTTGTATGAATTAGGTCATAACCCTTTGAATAGCAGAGTGTTTCGTGGTGTTATAACTCATTCCAGCATATAACAGATAAGGAGCAGTAAATGAATTTATGGCATGCTACTTCGCCGACGATTTGGCAAGGGCGAAATGATTTGTCAGAAGCGGATAATGCACTACGGCTTTTTCAAACAGTTAAACTATCTCCGTATTTTACGCCGGAAGAATTTTCTCACTATATCGCGTTATTAGGGTTTGAATGTGATGAAGGGGTAAAACGCAATCAGGGTAGGCCGGGCGCCAGTCAAGGCCCTGATTATTTGCGGCAATCTTTGGCAAATATGGCGAGTCATAAAGGGCATGATCGATTGGTGGACTTGGGAAGTATTCGTGCTAATCCCAATCAATTGAGTGAGGCGCAACAAGCCTTATCTGATGCCGTTACCCAATGCCAACGTCAGAATGTACGTACCTTGGTGCTTGGGGGAGGACATGAAACGGCTTTTGCTCATGGGGTTGGAATTTATGATGCTTTTCCACATCAGCGTGTTGGTATTATTAACTTTGATGCGCATCTCGATTTACGGCGGTCGCCGCAGCCCACTTCTGGCACACCATTTCGTCAACTTGCTGAATATTGTCAACAACATCAACGTCTGTTTCACTATACTTGCATTGGCGCAAGTTTGGCGTCTAATACGCAGGCATTGGTGGATGAAGCAAACCGCTTGAATGCCACGATTATCTGGGACGATCAATGTCGTGAAACTATGCTGGACAAGGTACAACAGCAGATACAAGATATACTCCAGCAAGTTGATTTGATTTACATGACAATCGATTTGGATGTATTACCTGCTTATCAGATGCCAGCAGTCTCTGCGCCAGCCGCATTGGGGTTGCCATTGGAACGTCTTCTGCAATTAATTCAGCCAATTTGTCAGAGCGGTAAACTACAGGCGGCTGATTTGGTTGAGCTTAATCCAATATTTGATATACAAGGCATAGGTGGAAAAGCCGCAGCACGTATTGCTTGGCAATTAGCACATTGGTGGTATTGATTATCTAAGATAACAATACTATTGTGTTTTTTATTTTGGCGAATATAGCCTGATAAAGTGAGTGTAATTAATCACTTAACATTTTTACAGCATAAGGAATTTATTGTGACGACCCACTTATCAGGATTATTTGCCAAACCTGCTCCTCTGTATGCCAGAGTGAAACAATCCATCATTGAAAAAATCTACACGGGTGAATGGAAGTCAAATGATCGTGTTCCTTCTGAAGCTGAACTAGTTAAACAGTTTAACTGTAGCCGTATGACTGCCAATCGTGCGTTGCGTGAGTTAACTGCTGAAGGGTTATTAGTGCGGCTGCAAGGCGTAGGATCATTTGTCGCTGAACCGAAGGGGCAATCTGCGTTGTTCGAAATTCACAGCATTGCTGATGAGATTTCAGCTCGTTCTCATCAGCATTGCTGTAAAATATTAAAATTATCCGAGCTGAATGCGGATGTGAAACAGGCTGCTGAATTGGACATTATTGCTGGTACGCCGATTTACCATTCAGTTATTGTCCACTATGAAAATGATGTTCCTGTTCAGATAGAAGATCGTTATGTCAATGCTCAAGCGGTTCCTGGCTATTTGCAACAGGATTTTACCAAGCTTACGCCGCACGATTATTTGTCAATGATTGCACCATTAACGGAAGGTGAACACATTGTAGAAGCTATTGCTGGCGATCCTCGATCTTGTAAGTTGCTGCAAATTGAGTCGGGTGCTCCTTGTTTATTAATTAGTCGTCGAACCTGGTCGACTCATTACACCGTTTCCAGTGCCAGGCTGTTATTTCCCGGTAATCGCTATAAATTAAAAGGACGTTTTAGCTCATAGTGATATGTTTATTATTCACAACTAAGCTTTTTCCGTATCAGCTGATAGGGTTGCCATAGATCATTACCTTCATAATGAATTAATGCGATTTTACGTATTTTATCCGTCCCATTAATGGCAACTGTATTGGTAAGAGCATTAAATAAGGGGATGTCAGAGCCGGAATCACCATAGGCGACACACTTCTCTAAATCTAGCCCATATTCCTGTACATATTTTTTTACTATCTGTAATTTGCTTTCAGGCGTTAATATCTGTTTTGGATCAACGGGTTCACGAAAAGGTAAAGCAGGGAAATGTGATGCAACAACAATATCAACCCCAAATTTTCTCAAATGTTGGGCGAAAAAATCTGGTGAGAGAGTAATGACCATAGATATTTCATCTTTAGTTCTGATATCGTCAAAAACCTCTTTTATTCTCTCAATCCACGGTGAGGCATAAAAAACTTTAGTAACGTCAGCGTACTGTAAATTTGACCATAGAAGTTGTAGTTCAGCGGCAAATTTTTTGGTATCGATGTCTCCTTGAGCAAATTGTTTTTCCAACCAGTGAAGTTCTGTCAGACAATTCATTGTGCGGGCAATTTCCAGACTTGCTGTGGTTCCTCTGAGAAGAGTGCCGTCCATATCAAAAACATGTAATACTTTCATAATAAACCTAAATTAATTTTTTCGTTATCGGGACAGGGTAGATTTGTTTGTTATGGTAAACATATAGGGATTACCTATATTAGTAATCCCCCGCTTATTCAGCTAGCCTACGGATTAGGCGGCCTCTACTGCCAAGGTTTTAAGAACCGCTGAGGCGGCATAATGACCACTAATCATTGCAGCAACAATGCCTCTGAAAATTCCACAAGCATCGCCTGCAACCCATACAGGATAAGAGGAAGTTTCCAGGCTTAAATCGCCGTCAAGACTGGGGTACCAACCAACACCTTCCAATGTGGGACCGACGATATGTGTATTTTCGTGATTGATTTCAGGAAATTTTTTAATGATATTACGCAATCCTTGCAACATTTTATCGAATAGCTCTTCGCCATAAATAGAGACAAGTTGTGTAATTATGTGAGCATTTCCGGTTAATACATCTTGTATTTTGATTCTAAAATAGGAATCCTTTTGCTTCATGGCGGAAATAACATTATTGAGCGTTCGGTCCGCGATATCTTCATCAAGAATACGTGTATTAAACCCAACGTTAGATCGCCCTGTAGAGGGGCCGTCAGAATGACCGGAGACAGTCCATAAATCTTGGGTTTTTGTTAATACTGTTTCGCCATTTCGGCAAGCACAGAAAGTGCGCCATTCAATAGCGCCATCATCCGACTGAAGCTTTAATTTCGGGTCAAGTTGTTTCATATTTTTAAAAAATGCCACATCTTTTTGCTGTTCAATGCGGAACCCGACTTCCAATCGATTGAAGGATTGTTTTTCAACCAGATTAGCAATCTCTAATGGACCAAATCTTCCACTAGCCAAAATGATTCGTCGGCATTCAATTTGGTAAGTGTTAGCATTTTTGTCTCTTAAATTCATAATCAGAGAATCTTTTTTTCTGATGTATTTATAAGATAGGAATTTCGTTTGTGTGATGATATCTGCATCTGCCGTTTGCACCATATCTTCAACAAGATTAATTCTATCTTCAAGAGACATATAATTAGAGGGATAATCTTTTAATACCCATTCCCCGGAACCCACGGTAAAGTCTTTGGGATTTGTGGGAAACGGCGGCGTATCCAGACCATATGTATTTAGCGTGGCGCATGTCCATTCATAAGCTTGTCGTAATTCCAGTTCATTTGGTAACTCCCAAAGTGCGCTGGCAGAAGGAAAAAATGAGAATTTTCCATCAGAAAACAGCCCTGCGCCACCATGTCCCTCGGTTATCTCAATGAGATTATCTTTATCACGTTCGTGAATAGCTTTGCCATTATCGATTAGTACGACTCGTAAACCTTTTCCTTTCAATTTCTGTACCGCAGCTAAACCTGCTGGTCCAGCGCCAATAATAGCGACATCATATACAGACATTTCTCTCCTCCATTCTTTAGCCAGAATCAATGTTCCTGGGAACATTTTCTATGAGTTGAGTATTGAATTGTTTTTTCGGTTTTACGGAGTACATCCCGTTTTTTACTAGAAGTAGCGCTCTATTCCGATTACCCTTATTAAATACGAAACCATTGGTATCGAAATTAGAGCGTCTAAACTTGCTTTTCTGGCATTATTTGTCAATACCTAAATATGGTTACTTTTGCCATAAGCGGAGGGATTTATGAGTGAGAATGAGCGGCTATCCTCATTAAGACGTGGGCGTCCACGTGATAATGACACGACAAGAACGGTGTTGAGTGCCGCACTTGTTCTCGTTGAAAGTGGGCGAATTGCAGATATCACTATTAATCATATTGCTTTGTATTCAGGCGTTGCGAAATCGACTATTTATCGCAGATGGCCGAATGTATCAGCAGTTTTAATGGATGCTTTCTTTGATGATATTGAACCGCTAATTATTTATGATAAACAGATACCGGTGATAGAATCCATGCGGGTTACCATTAAAAAGCTTATTGAAGTGTTGCAAAGTAAGCGCGGGTTGCTGTTCAGGTATTTGTTGGGATCAGCGCAGTATGATGCTGAAGTGAGGGAAGTTTTTGTTCAACGTTGGCTTGAACCACGGCGACAATTAGGAAAGCAGATCATTTTACATGCTATCGAGCGGGGAGAAATTTCTTCTAATGCTGACAGTGGCTTATTATTAGACTGCATTTTCGGTGCTATTTACTACAAATATATGGTTTCCTTTTCTCCCATTACACCTGAATTTGTCGATAAAGTTATTGATTGTGCGTTTGGTGGTTTGGTTAAAAATTGAATGTTCATTTTTCGACAAGAAACAGTTTATTAGTGGTTACAGGTGTTCCATCCAAAGAATGATTTTTGCTAAGTCAAAATAACCTTTTCATTATTGATGACGATTATATTATTAATTTGACGGGGCCAGAAATGCCAGCCCCGTTAACCATAATTAAATTATATTGATATTATCCTTAATTGATAGCGTGTTGATTATTTCTGTGCTGATAATGGAAATAGCTTCAATAATATTTTCATGATAATAATCATTAAGCAATGTAATCACTAATGGATTGACTGCCCATTGGGAGATATTATTATCCGGTATCTTTATTATCAATTTACCCATAGCTAATTGAATTTCATCTATATAATATGGAGTTATTTGGCCAGCTTTAAATAGGGTAATATTGGTATGGGCTAATTTCCCGCTTAAATTGCAGTTGGTTATTCCATGTTCAAATGGTATTGCTGCCAGAACTTTATTAATATAAGTATCATTTGCTCCCATTTCCCGCAATTTTACAACAATAGGGCCATGTTTGCTTGATATATCTAAGTTATCTCTGAGCTCTTTTATCTCATCATTATTGATTATTGTATCTAACAAGAACAATTGAATTTCTTTTGCACCTAGCTGTTCTAATTGAAATGCAATCTCCATCGCTAATTGTCCACCTAATGACCATCCTAAGATACGAATAGGTTGATCAACAGAAGTTTCAGTCAGAATTAATTCCCTATAAATTTCAGCTATTTGGTGTAGTGAACCTATATGATTATCTGTACAGAGATTATAATTATCGATGCCTATGCAGTTATACGCACCAGATAAATTATTTGCCAGAAATTCATAGACTTCACTACCTGCATTAGCTGGATGAACCATAAACAACTTATTTGTTGCCGTTGATTTTGGTGTTAATAAATTAAGCAAGCTGGATTTTGTATTGCCTGTTTCCAGCCATTGGGATAATAGAGAAATGCATTTGCAGCTAAATAAAATATTTAAAGGAATATCAATCCCCATTTCATGGCGTATCGCTGTGGTCAGCTTAATTGCCATTAGGGAATTCCCCCCGATACGGAAGAAGTTATCATCAATACTCACCCGCTCCAGCCCCAGGACGGTTTGCCAAATGGCACAGAGCTGGGTTTCCAGCGCATTGCGGGGCGCCACGTATTCCTCTTTGTTTCCCCAGACAGGCTCCGGCAATGCCCTTCGATCCAGTTTGCCGTTCAGGGTCAGAGGTACCGCTTCAATACGGGTAAAGCTGGCTGGCACCATATAGTCTGGCAGACGGGAAGATAAGTGCCTGATGAGCTCATCGTCTGAGAATTTCCCTTCTGTCGCCAGATACGCTACCAGTACTTTATGGCCGTTATGCTCACGGTTAATTACCACCGCCTGTTTTACCCGTGGGTACAAAGCGAGTGCGGCTTCAATTTCGCTCAATTCTATGCGGTAACCGCGGATTTTGACCTGAAAATCATTGCGCCCCAGATATTCCAGATTGCCATCCGGCAGCCAACGGACTAAATCGCCGGTTTTGTACAGACGGGTATACCCTTTGGCCTTGTCTGTTGCGGTGGCAAAGGGATTCGCCACAAACCGCTCGGCGGTCAGTTCCGGCCGGTTCCAGTAACCCCGCGCGACTCCGGCGCCACCGATATACAGTTCTCCCGGCGCTCCGACAGGAGACAGATTGCCATGATTATCAAGAACGTAAAGGCGGGCGTTATTAATGGCTTTGCCGATATTGGTTGGGATGACTCCACGTTGATATATTTTTTCAGTCGCGCAGACGGTCACTTCGGTTGGACCATAAGAATTGTGGACAGCGCTATGACGGTTGAAATGTTCAAGCAAATCCAGAGAGGGGGATTCTCCTGCTGTCACTAATAACTGCAAGGAAGGTAAGTGCGAGCCAATTAACAGCTTCAATATTGCTGGCGGTAAGGCGGCTATTTCAATGCTTTCTCGTTGAATGAGTTTTTCAATTGCCTGAGCATGACGTTCTGTTTCGCTGCAAAGGTAAAGCGTCAGTCCATTAAATAAGCTGGGGAAGAGTTCGAAAACAGAGCCATCAAAAACATAGGCGGCAAACATTAAGGCTTTTGTTCTCTTTGCGGCATCAAAAATTTCAGCCTGTGCCGTTGCCATATGAGCCACATTTTTGTGTTCAATCATGACCCCTTTCGGCTGCCCGGTGGTGCCGGAGGTATAGATGATATAGGCCAAATCGGTTGATTTGCTTACCGGTACCGGATTGTCCACAGGCTGGCTTGTGGTGATTGTCGGGTCATCTGTTGCTATCAATATTGGTTGTTCTGTGCATGTTTGCGTGTCTTTCGCCAGCGTTGCCAGATACTTTTGCTGAGTGACGACACAGGGTGATTGGGTATCGTTCAAAATAAATTGAACCCTCTCTAATGGATATTCTGGTGAAATGGGCACATAAGCGCCACCGGCTTTCAATACCGCCAAAATACTGATGACCATGTCCAGACTGCGGTCGAGGTAGAGGGCTATGGGGGTATCAGCTTGCATGGGGACATTATGATGTTGCTGATAATGTTCACGGATAGCATAAGCCAGTTGGTTTGCCCGTTGGTTAAGCTGGCGGTAGGTGAGGGGTTCGCCTTCAAACACCAGCGCCACGTTATCCGGTGTTCTTTCCACTTGGGCTTCAAACAGTTGTTGCAGGGTTTTATCCTGCGGATAAGGCGCATCGGTCTGATTCCAGTGGTGCAGCAGGGTATGACGTTCTGCTTCGCTGAGGAAGGAAATTGACGTATGTGACTGGTCAGGATTGCATGCCGCCGCGTGCAGGATACGTTCAAGCTGAGCCAGTACGCGCTGTGTCTGTGCTTCTGTCAGCCAGTCTTTGCCATAACTGAATTTGATGATGAGGCTGTTATCGCGTTCATAGGCCATCAACGATACTGGATAATCCACTTTTTCGACGGACTGACGGAACGTCAGGGTATGTTCTATACCGGCGGGGTTTTCGCTTACCACGAGAGCAGGATAGTTTTCAAATACCAGCAGACTGTGGAATAACCGTTCCCCGTCGGATTGTAAACTGGCCAGTGAGACGGCGCTGTGGCTGTTGAGGGCAGCAATAGCCGTCTGGATATCTTGTAAGACCGTCGCTACACTGTCTGTTGGGCGCCATTGCACCATCAGCGGCAAAGTATTGATATATAAGCCAACACTGGATTCAATTCCCGCCACCGGAACATCTCGACCGGAGACGGTGGTACCGACAAGGGTCTGCTCATCTCCTGTGTAGCTGTGAAGTAACTTATGCCAGGCAAATTGCAAGACCACATTCAGTGTCACTCCTTGTGTCCGGCACATATTCTTAAGCTGTTCATAAGAGTTGCCTTGTACAGTGAGTAGTTGCTCAGCGGGTTTTTCAACGGTTTTTATCTGCGTTAAATCAACGCAATGACTTAGCAAGGGGGAAAAATCATTCATTCCGTGGAGTTGTGATTTATGTTTAGCCCAATAAGCCTCGGATTCTGCTTTATGATCCAGATAATATTGCTGAGTTGCCAAATAGGCTTTATCTACCACTATTTGGGGGACACGTTCTTGTGTCAGTTCGTTGTAATATTCATGCACAGTCTGCAATAAAATCGGGTTGCTCCAGCCATCGGTAATACAATGATGTTGCGTGATTAGCACCGTTACCAGATGTTCACTTTGTTTAATTAAGGTGAAGCGAATTAAACCGGGCTGACTTAAATCAAATGGCAGGGTACGGTCATGTTGTTGAATTGCTTCAATGGCGCTGTTCCATTCTTCTACCGGTAATTGACTGATATCTTTGATCTCGAAATTCGCCGAATGAATACTTGCGCCTTCCGTCACAACTTGTAATACCTCGTTTTCCCAGTTAAATGCCGTTCTGAGGATGGGGAAGCGTAGCGAGGCCAGCGCCCAGGCCCGCTGGTAGGCGGCGAGATCGAGTTGTGTGTGATAATCCAGCAACAGTTGTACGCGATAGGCATCATCTTGCGGCTGGGTCAGATGATGATAAATAAATCCTTGTTGCAAACTGGTGGCGGGGTACAGGGCTTCAAGCAGGTAGCGCTGTTGTAGCTGGCGTAGGAGAGAGATTGACAGCCCGTCAATACCATAATCACTGGGGGTTTTTATCCCGCCGACTTGCTCCTGTTGTTGACCAGCCATAATGACAACCTGGAGAGTCTGCTCAAATGCGGTGATAAATAGTTGTGTCTGAGTCGGTGTTAAGCGTGAACTGACACTGAATTGCAGCCTACCAGCTTGAATTAATCCATTAATATTGAGTAGTAAATGACTGTAGTTATCGTTTGCTATTACGTTTCCACAATAGTTGTTGGTCAGTGACCAGTTTTGCCCGATTGCTCCGCCCAATTGCCCAAGATAATTGAAGCTTATCGCTGGTAAATCCCCACTCAAATAGCCTGCCTGATGTAATGCCCCATAACCAATGCCTTTATTGGGCACGGTACGAAGCATCTCTTTGGTGTGAATGATGGTGTCTGCAATAGTTGTCTGCATTGCCAAACGAACGGGATATAGTGTGGTAAACCAGCCGATAGTTTCAGAAACATCCAGTCTGTTGTCGATACTCTCTCGACCGTGGCCTTCAAGCGTGATGTGGTTAACCGGTTGAGAAAAAACAGCTTGTAATGCCAGAGTGAGAGCGCTGAGAAGCAAATCATTGATTTCGGTTTTATAGCCAGCATTGGCCTCATGCAGCAGAATGTCGGTCAATTCGGCGGAAATGCTCAGCATGTGATGACTGATTTCATCTGAAGCGGTGTGTGAGAGATTTCCTACCATGACTTGCTGCCAGTAGGAAATTTCCTGTTGATGGCATTTTGCATAGTGATGGACCGCACTCACCCACTGACGATAACTACTGGTCTTTTCTGGCAGTGTTTCGCCCTGCAACAATCTGCGTATATCTTCAGCAATAATTCGCCAGGAAACTACGTCAATAATCAGATGGTGGAATGCGAAGAATAGCCGGGCGCTGCCATCCGTATATCCGGTCAGATGACCTGCTTGCCATAATGGCCCGCTGCAATAATCAAAGCCACTTTGCCATTGGGTTAGTTGTTGATGTAATGCTTCCTTATTTAATTCCCCGATATCACAGTGATGTAAAAGGGAATGTGAAGATGGTATTGCCGCGGAATAGTACTGACGGTAGCCGTTTTCGGTATCTATAAAACGGACACGCAACATATCGTGCCGTTTAGCCAGCATTATCAGGGCCTGTTCAATCTGTACGGATTTAATATTCCCGGGGATCTGAATCATAAATGCCTGATTCCAATGGTGTGGATGTGACCAATTCCAGTCGAAGAAGATTTGTTGGATAGGCAACAGGCTAAATTCCCCGCTTAACAATCCCTGCTCTGCGAGTATGTTAACGGTAGGTGATGAGAGTGCCAGTAGTTGGGCTAACCGGGCTATCGTTGGTGCTTCAAAAATTGATTTAACTTGGAGGGAAAAGCCCGCCTGACGCAGTTTTGACACCAGTTGGATACTGACAATGGAATCCCCCCCAATGCGGAAAAAGTTATCTTCAATGCCAATCCGCTCCAGCCCCAAGACGGCCTGCCAAATGGTACAGAGCTGAGTTTCCAGCGCATTTCGGGGCGCGACATAGCTGTCACGATCTCCCCAGATTGGTTCAGGCAGGGCGCGGCGATCCAGTTTGCCATTCAGGGTCAAGGGAACGGAGTCGATGCGGGTAAAGTTGGCTGGCAGCATGTATTCTGGCAGGCGGGAAGAGAGATGTTCAGTCAGGCTGGCATCAGACAGTTCCCCCGCTGTCACCAGATATGCCGCCAGTATTTTATGGCCGTTATGATTACGATCAATCACTACCGCCTGTTTGACCTGTGGGTGGGCAGTCAGGGCACTTTCTATTTCGCTCAGTTCAATACGGTAACCACGGATTTTGACCTGAAAATCATTGCGTCCCAGATATTCCAGATCGCCATCTGCTCGCCAGCGAACTAAATCGCCAGTTTTGTACAGACGGGTGTAACCGCGTGCTTTGTCTTCTGCGGTGGCAAAGGGATTCGCCACAAACCGCTCGGCAGTCAGTTCCGGCCGGTTCCAGTAACCCCGCGCGACTCCGGCGCCGCCGATATACAGTTCTCCCGGTGTGCCGACAGGAGACAGATTGCCCTGATTATCAAGAACGTAAAGGCGGGCGTTATTAATGGCTTTGCCGATATTGGTTGGGATGACCCCACGTTGATATATTTTTTCGGTCGCACAAACGGTCACTTCGGTCGGACCATAAGAATTGAGGACAGCGCTATGACGGTTGAAATGTTCAAGAAAATCTAGGGAGGGGCATTCTCCGGCGGTCACTAATAACTGCAAGGAAGGTAAATGCGAGCCAATTAACAACTTCAATATTGCTGGCGGCAAGGCGGCTATTTCAATGCCTTCTCGTCGAATGAGTTTTTCAATTGCCTGAGCATGACGTTCTGTTTCACTGCAAAGGTAAAGCGTCAGTCCATTAAATAAACTGGGGAAGAGTTCGAAAACAGAACCGTCAAAAACATAGGCGGCAAACATTAAGGCTTTTTTTCTCTTGGCGGCATCAAAAATTTCAGCCTGTGCTGCCACCAGATGAGCCACATTTTTGTGTTCAATCATGACGCCTTTCGGCTGACCGGTGGTGCCTGAGGTATAGATGATATAGGCCAAATCTGAGGATTTGTTTACCGATGCCGGATTGTCCACGGACTGGCCTGCGGCGATTGTCAGGTCATCCGCTGCTATCAGTACCGGTTGTTTTGCGCGTGTTTGCGTGTTTGTCGACAGTGTTGCCAGATACCGTTGCTGAGTGACGACGCAGGGTGATTGGGTATCATCCAAAATAAACCGAACCCGCTCTGATGGATATTCAGGGGAAATGGGGACATAAGCGCCACCGGCTTTCAATACCGCCAAAATACTGATGACCATGTCCAGACTGCGGTCGAGGTAAAGGGCTATGGGGGTATCAGCTTGCATTGGGACATTATGATGTTGCTGGCAGCGTTCACGGATCACATAAGCGAGCTGATTGGCCCGTTCATTAAGCTGGCGGTAGGTCAGGGATTCTCCTTCAAACACCAGCGCCACGTTATCTGGCGTGCTTTCCACTTGGGCTTCAAACAGTTGTTGCAGGGTTTTATCCTGCGGATAAGGCGCGTCGGTCTGATTCCAGCGGTGCAGCAGGGTATGACGCTCTGCTTCGCTGAGGAAGGTGATTGACGTATGTAACTGATCTGGGTTGCATGCCGCCGCGTGCAGGATGCGTTCAAGCTGACCCAGTACGCGCTGTGTCTGTGCTTCTGTCAGCCAGTCTTTGCCATAACCGAATTTGATGATGAGATTGTTGTCGTGCTCATAGGCCATCAACGATACCGGATAATCCACTTTTTCGACGGACTGACGGAATGTCAGGGTATGTTCTATACCGGCGGGGTTTTGGCTTACCACGGGGGCCGGGTAGTTTTCAAATACCAGCAAGCTGTGGAATAACCGTTCTCCGTCGGATTGTAAACTGGACAGTGAGACGGCACTGTGGCTGTTGAGGGCAGCAATAGCCGTCTGGATATCCTGTAAGACCGTCGCTACACTGTCTGTTGGATGCCATTGCACCATCAGCGGCAAGGTATTGATATATAGGCCAACACTGGATTCAATCCCTGCCACCGGAACATCGCGGCCGGAGACGGTGGTGCCGACAACGGTCTGTGTATCGCCTGTGTAACTGTGCAGGAGTTTATGCCAGGCAAATTGCAAGGCCACATTCAGCGTCACCCCTTGTGTCCGGCACATATTCTTAAGCTGTTCATAAGCGCTGCCCTGAATAATGAGTTCCTGTTCAGCCGGGTTTTCAATGCTTTTTATTTGCGCTAAATCGACACGGTGACTTAATAACGCAGAAAAATCATTGGCGCCCTGAAATTGGGCTTTGCGTGCCGCCCAATAGATGTCTGACTCAGCTTGATGGTCCAGATGATATTGCTGGGTTGCCAGATAAGTCTGTTCCACCACAATCTGGGGCTTTTGCCCTTTTATCAATTGGTTGTAATACTCATGCACAGCTTGCAATAAAATCGGGTTGCTCCAGCCATCAGTAATACAGTGATGTTGCGTGAGCAATATGGTGAATAATTGCTCACCCTGCCTGATGAGAGTGAAGCGGATTAACCCGGGCTGACTTAAGTTAAAAGGTAGGCTACGGTCGCGTTGTTGAATTTCGTCAATCGCCTTATTTTGGTCTTCTTTTGGTAATTGACTGATATCTTTGAACTTGAAGTTCGATGGCCCAATACTGGCGCCCGTTGTTACGATCTGTAATATTTTTCCTTGCCAATCAAATGCGGTTCTGAGAATGGGGAAACGCAATGAAGCCAGTGACCAAGCTTGTTGATAGACGGCAAAGTTGATATTGGTGTGATAATCCAACAGCAATTGCACACGATAGGCATCATCCTGTGGTTGAGTTAGATGATGATAAACAAACCCCTGTTGCAAGCTGGTGGCCGGAAATATCGTTTCAATTTTGTTTCTGGGGGAGACGACTGAACCATTCGCACCAGAATGATTTTCATTAAAAATAAAACTCTTAAAATCTTTTTCTGAAAAAATACTTTTTTTATTCAAAAAATCTAATATATTTTCTTTTCTCTGTTTAACCTTATTAATAAGTTGGGAGGGAGGTGTTTCTCCGGTGAACGCCAGTTTCAACTTATTCTCATAAACCCATACTGACATATGATTTTTATTAAGTTCTTTAAATAGCATCAACATTTTTTACACGTCCAAAATAGTTTTCTTTTCTGGGTGATGATCTGAATTTTCATGATTCATATGATCAAAACGATGAGTGAGCTGGTTTAGCTGTTCCATTGAAACGTCTTTAAACCCGTAATCACTGGGGGTTTTTATTCCTCCCAATTGAGCCTGCTTTTGACCAGCAGCAATGACGTTATTGAGTGCTTGCCTAAATGCCATGATAAACATCTCTGTTCGGGTTGGCGGCAAGCGGGAATCCACGCTGAATTGCAGTTTTCCCGCCTGAACTGCGCCATTAATACCCAGTAGTAAATGGCTGATATTTTTGCTGGCTAACACAGACCCGCAATCATCGTTGGTTATGGACCAATCTTGATGGCTGGCTCCTCCTAACTGACCAAGGTAGTTGAAACTGATGGTTGGTAGATCGCCAGTCAGGTATCCAGCTTGATGTAACGCACTGTAACCAATACCTTTATTCGGTACGCCACGAAGCATCTCTTTGGTGTGGATGATGGTTTCTGCAATATCAGTTTGCATTTCCAGGCGGACAGGGTACATGGTTGTAAACCAGCCAACGGTTTCGGAAAGATCTAATGTGTCGTCAATGGATTCCCGCCCATGTCCTTCCAGAATGATGTAGTTTACAGCTTGGGAGAAAGTCTCCTGTAAGGCCAGTGTCAATGCACTCAACAGTAAATCGTTAATTTCAGTGTGGTAACCGGTGTTGGCTTCATGTAGTAGCATGTCTGTCATTTCGGCAGGAATGCTTAACAGGTGCTGAGTAATGTTATTCAGCGCGGGTTTGGTGTCGTTTCCTGCTATTACCTGTTGCCAATAGGGTATTTCATCCTGATGCTGTTGTGCGTAATGATGGACAGCAGTGACCCATTGTCGATAACTACTGGTCTTCGGTGGTAAGGTCATCCCCTGTAATAACAGATGCATATGTTCAGCAATAATCCGCCAGGAAACGGCGTCAATAATCAGATGGTGGAATGCGAAGAATAGCCGGGCACTGCCATCCGTGTATCCGGTCAGATGACCCGCTTGCCATAATGGCCCGTTGTTGTAATCGAATCCGCTTTGCCATTGGGTTAGTCGTTGATGTAATGCTTCCTTATTTAATTTCCTGATATCACAGTGATATAGAAGGGAACATGAAGATGGCATTTCCTCGGAATAGCACTGACGGTAGCCGTTTTCGGTATCTATAAAATGGGCACGTAGCATATCGTGCCGTTCAGCCAGCATTATCAGAGCTTGTTCAATCTGTGCAGATTTGATATTGCCGGGGATCTGAATCATAAATGCTTGATTCCAATGATGTGGATCTGTCCAATTCCAGTCGAAGAAGGTCTGCTGGATAGGCAACAGGCTAAATTCCCCGCTTAACAATCCCTGCTCTGCGAGCACGTTAACGGTAGGTGATGAGAGAGCTAGCAGTTGGGCTAACCGGGCCACCGTTGGTGCTTCAAAAATTGATTTAACTTGGAGGGAAAAACCCGCCTGACGCAGTTTTGAGACCAGTTGGATACTGACAATGGAATCACCACCAATGCGGAAAAAGTTATCTTCAATGCCAATGTGTTTTAGCCCCAATACGTCTTGCCAAATGGTACAGAGCTGAGTTTCCAGCGCATTGCCGGGCGCGACATAGTTATCACGATTCTCCCAGATTGGCTCAGGCAGGGCGCGGCGATCCAGTTTGCCGTTCAGGGTCAGGGGCACGGCGTCAATAAAGGTGAAGCTGGCAGGCAGCATATATTCCGGCAAGCGGGAAGTGAGATGTCTAGTCAAGTTGTCATCGGACAGTTCCCCCGTTGTCACCAGATATGCAACCAGTACTTTATGGCCGTTATGATCACGGTCAATCACCACCGCCTGTTTTACCTGTGGGTGGGCTGTCAGGGCGCTTTCTATTTCTCCCAGTTCAATGCGGTAGCCACGGATTTTGACCTGAAAATCATTGCGTCCCAGATATTCCAAATTGCCATCCGGCAGCCAGCGGACTAAATCACCGGTTTTGTACAGACGGGTATACCCTTTGGCCTTGTCTGCTGCGGTGGCAAAGGGGTTTGTCACAAACCGCTCGGCAGTCAGTTCTGGTCGGTTTAAATACCCCCGCGCCAGCCCGGCGCCGCCGATATACAGTTCTCCCGGCGCACCGACAGGAGACAGATTGCTGTGGCTATCAAGAACGTAAAGGCGGACGTTATTAATCGCTTTACCAATGTTGGTTGCAGTATCCCCACGCTGATATTGCTTCCCTGTCGCGCAAACGGTCACTTCTGTCGGGCCGTAAGCATTCAGTATATCGTTGTGTTGGCTGAAATATTCAAGAAAATCTGGAGAAGGCGACTCTCCAGCTGTCACTAATAATTGCAGGGAAGGTAACTGAGCCCCAGTTAATAATTTCAGTATGGCAGGGGGTAAGGTGGCCATTTCAATGTTTTCCCGCTGAATGAGCTTTTCAATGGCGGGGCTATGACGTTCTGTTTCGCTGCAAAGGTAAAGCGTCAGTCCATTAAATAAACTGGGGAAGAGTTCGAAAACAGAACCATCAAACACATAGGCGGCAAACATTAAGGCTTTTTTTCTCTTGGCGGCATCAAAAATTTCAGCCTGTGCTGCCGCCAGATGAGCCACATTTTTGTGTTCAATCATGACCCCTTTCGGTTGGCCGGTAGTGCCTGAGGTATAGATAATATAGGCCAAATCCGAGGATGTGTTTATCGATGCCGGATTGTCCACGGACTGGCTTGTGGTGATTGTCGGGTCATCGGTTGCTATCAATATCGGCTGTTCCACGAGTGGCTGACTGTATGTCGTTAGCGTTATCACGTGTCGCTGTTGGGTCAATATGCAGGAAGCCGCTGTGTCAGCCAGAATAAACTGGACTCGCTCTGGTGGATATTCCGGTGAAATGGGCACATAAGCGCCCCCGGCTTTCAGCGCTGCCAGAATACTGATGACCATGTCCAGACTGCGGTCGAGGTAGAGAGCTATGGGGGTATCAGCTTGCAGAGGAACATTATGGTGTTGCTGACAACGTTCACGGATCACATAAGCCAGCTGGTTTGCCCGTTCGTTAA
Source organism: Photorhabdus sp. P32 (assembly GCF_038085095.1). Lineage (NCBI taxonomy): Bacteria > Pseudomonadati > Pseudomonadota > Gammaproteobacteria > Enterobacterales > Morganellaceae > Photorhabdus > Photorhabdus sp. P32. Next base: position 28,111 of record NZ_JAZGJN010000237.1, read on the forward strand.
GCTGGCGGTAGGTGAGGGGTTCGCCTTCAAACACCAGCGCCACGTTATCCGGTGTCCTTTCCACTTGGGCTTCAAACAGTTGTTGCAGGGTTTTATCCTGCGGATAAGGCGCATCGGTCTGATTCCAGTGGCGTAGCAGGGTATGGCGCTCCTGAGCAGACAGGATATCAAGCCCCGACAGCGATTGTGTCTGGTCTGCCACGAATGCGGCCAGCACCCGTTGATAAATACCCGCCACTCTCACGATGGTGGCCTCAGCAAACAGGCTGACGGCATAGTTCAGACAACCGGTAATATCGGTTTGTCCATCAGATAAAAACAGACTCAGGTCAAACTTGGCCGGGCTGTATAACGGCTCATCCAGTGTCACCGGTCTGAACGGCAGACGATTGTCTGGCGGATTTTCGCCAAAGTTCTGCAACCCGAACATCACCTGAAAAATCGGATGACGGGCGGTGTCACGTTCAATATCCAGTGCTTCAATCAGTTGTTCAAACGGCATATCCTGATGGGTCTTGGCTTTAGTCACCCGCTGATGAGTCTGTTTAATTAGCTCTTCGACACTGGCGGTTTGTTGAAGTGGTAGCCTTAAGGCCAGTAAGTTAACCAACATCCCAATCAGAGGCTGGGTTTGGGCATGGTGGCGGTTATCCGTCGGCGTCCCCAGGACGATATCGTTTTGCCCGGACAATTTTGCCAGCGTGATATAAAAGGCACTGAGCAACACGGTGTACAGGGTGGTTTCCTGCGCTTTTGCCAGCGCTCTTAACTGTTCAGAAAGCCGGGTGTTCAGCACAAATTTGAAATCCTGTCCCTGATAATTCACCTGTGTGGGTCTGGGATAATCGGTGGGTAAGGCCAGTGATTCATAACCAGCCAGCGCCTGCCGCCAGTAAGTGAGCTGGCGTTCACGGACGTCGCCTTGTAAATAGCTCCGTTGCCAGGCGGCGTAATCGCCATAGGTAATCTCCAACGGGGGGAGCAAGCTATCACGGCCTTCCCGTAAGGAGTGGTAAATCTCTGCCAGTTCAGCCATAAAGATATTGATTGACCAGCCATCAATGGCGATGTGATGCCATAGCATTAATAAGTAGCGCCGGTCGGGAAGCTGATAGTGGCACAGGCGCAGGCTGGGTTCTGCGGTCAAATCAAACGGGGTAGCTATTTCAGCCCGAACTGTGTTCAACAGCGTGTCAGTATTTTCACAGGGCAGGTGCTGGATAACCAAATTCTTGTCCAGCTTCTGCGGGTAAATTTGCCCATCATCATCGTTGCGGTACACCATCTTCATGACAGCATGGCGTTCAGCCAGCCGGTTAATGGCGATTTCCAACCGGGGCAGACAGGCATCACTATCCAGCTCAACCAGATGGGGGATATGGTAGGTATCGGAACCTTGTTCAAACTGCTCGATAAATAGCATCCGCTCCTGAGCAAACGATAAGGGATAACGCTCCTGAGCCAAATGAGGGATAACCGTATAAATTTGTTGTTCCATCTGGGTTGCCAGGCCCGCGATAGTTTTCAGCGTAAACAACTGCGCCAGTGAAACTTCGGTTGCCAGCATACGGTGGATGGCGGCGGTTAGTCTGATTGCCGTCAGGGAGTTGCCCCCGATGTGGAAGAAATTATCCTTAATACCCACCCGCTCCAGTCCCAAAACATTCTGCCAAATGGCACATAGCTGGGTTTCCAGTGCATTGCGGGGGGCTACGTATTCCTCTTTGTTTCCCCAGACAGGCTCCGGCAATGCCTGCCGATTCAATTTGCCGTTCAGGGTCAGTGGTATGGATTCAATACGGGTAAAGCTGGCCGGCAGCATGTAGTCCGGCAGGCGGGAAGTGAGATGCCTGGTCAGGTTGTCATCGGACAGTTCCCCCGTTGTCACCAGATACGCAACCAGTACTTTATGGCCGTTATGATCACGGTCAATCACCACCGCCTGTTTTACCTGTGGGTGGGCTGTCAGGGCACTTTCTATTTCTCCCAGTTCAATGCGGTAGCCACGGATTTTGACCTGAAAATCATTGCGTCCCAGATATTCCAGATTGCCATCTGCTCGCCAGCGGACTAAATCGCCGGTTTTATACAGACGGGTATAACCGAGTGCTTTGTCTTCTGCGGTGGCAAAGGGATTCACCATAAAACGCTCGGCCGTCAGTTCCGGCCGGTTCCAGTAACCCCGTGCGACTCCGGCGCCGCCGATATACAGTTCTCCCGGCGCACCGATAGGAGACAGATTTCTGTGGCTATCAAGAACGTAAAGGCGGACGTTATTAATCGCTTTACCAATGTTGGTTGCAGTATCCCCACGCTGATATTGTTTCCCTGTCGCGCAAACGGTTACTTCTGTCGGGCCGTAAGCATTCAGTATATCGTTGTGTTGGCTGAAATATTCAAGAAAATCTGGGGAAGGTGACTCTCCAGCTGTCACTAATAATTGCAGGGAAGGCAATTCGGTACCAGTTAATAGTTTCAGTATGGCGGGTGGTAAGGTGGCCATTTCAATGTTTTCCCGCTGAATGAGTTTTTCAACGGCGGGGCCATGACGTTCTGTTTCGCTGCAAAGGTAAACTGTATGACCATGAAGTAGGCTGAGGAATAACTCGGAAACCGAGGCGTCAAAGACATAAGCAGCAAACATTAAGGCTTTTTTTCTCTTGGAGGCATTAAAAAGCTCTGTCTGTGCCGCCACCAGATGAGCCACATTTTTGTGTTCAATCATGACCCCTTTCGGTTGGCCGGTAGTGCCTGAGGTATAGATGATATAGGCTAAATCCGAGGATGTGTTTACCGATGCCGGATTGTCCACGGACTTGCTTGTGGTGATGGTTAGGTCATCCACCGTTATTAATACCGGTTGTTCTGCGCATGTTTGCGTGTTCGTCGCCAGTGTTGCCAGATACCGTTGCTGAGTGACGACGCAGGGTGATCGGGTATCGTCCAAAATAAACCGAACCCGCTCTAATGGATATTCCGGTGAAATGGGCACATAAGCGCCCCCGGCTTTCAGCGCTGCCAGAATACTGATGACCATGTCCAGACTGCGATCGAGGTAGAGGGCTATGGGGGTATCAGCTTGCATAGGGACATTATGATGTTGCTGATAACGTTCACGGATCACATAAGCCAGTTGGTTTGCTTGTTCGTTAAGCTGGCGGTAGGTGAGGGATTCACCTTCAAATACCAGCGCCACGTTATCCGGTG
>NZ_JAZGJN010000238.1:0-31724 GCF_038085095.1 Photorhabdus sp. P32
GATAAAATATGTCTATGTTTTTAATAACCAATATATAAAACAAATATAATGTCAAATAAAAATAGGCATCTAGGTCTATGACGAGTTAATAATAATTTTATTATTTTTGAACATTAATTCATCAATTATATTGATGAGGTGTTAATGTATCGTAATATTGAATGAGTATAATTTAGTAACAGATTGTATTTATCTTGAATAGCTATAAGCCACTAATTTTATAAGTCTTTCTTATTGCTAAGAAGTTTGTTGATTTATTGATTAACAAATATTTGGATAATGAGCTAATATTATATTTACTATAGGGACTATTACATCCTTGATGGAGATATCATAGAAAAATAAAACTGTTATCAATGTAATATCATTGGTCCTTAACATGTTTATTTGCGGTGTGGCATTATTGCTTTTTCTTAATTTTTTTCTTCGTGTCTGATTTACTTAGTAATGATTATTATATTGGTAAGTTTATGGTTCAACATATGCCTCAGAATAAAGCTATAAATCAGTAAAAAAGTGGCCGGGAGTGATATTAACAGGGAGTTTTCTCATTTCTTCGCTGATCGAAAATTTTTGTTTTAAATCTGTAGACGACTGGTCTAATTAGATGTAGGTTATATCCATGCAAACGAATAGAACCCCCCAAGATACCCGTCAGCACATCCTGAACATTGCTCAACAAATTATTGGATGTAAAGGCTTTGCTGCCGTCGGACTTAATGAAATTCTGAAATCGGCAGAAGTGCCGAAAGGCTCGTTTTACCACTATTTTGCGTCGAAAGAGGCATTTGGCGCCGCAATGCTGGAAGATTACTTTACGCACTGTCTCGAAAGGATGGATAACATCATGGCGCGTAAGGAGTGGACAGCGAAAGAGAACTTGATGCAGTACTGGCAAGGCTGGTTGGAGCCGTTGGAAGACGGTACTTTTTGTGGACAAAAGTGTCTGGCAGTTAAGCTCGGTGCTGAGGTGAGCGATCTGTCCGTAGCGATGCGTCTGGTGTTGGAGGATGGGACGAAGAATATCATTATGCGTCTTGCCTCTGTAGTGGAAAACATTGTCCATGAGGGTGGATTGGATTGTGCTGTTGAGGAAGCTTTCCCGCTGGCTGAGGCGCTATATCAGATTTGGTTAGGAGCCAGCCTGATGGCGAAGATCACCCAGAATAGCGCACCGTTACAAAGTGCTATGGCTACCACCAAGCGATTATTGAATGCATAGCGAATAAAAACACTGTTGAAAGTCTCTATTCATCAGTGTTTTTTTATACTTAATGGTTAGACGACTGGTCTACTTTTGGGGTATCCCAATGATACTGACTTTAATGTTGAAGGAGAAGACGAATGTTTCAAACACAACAAACAAATCGCCGGATTGTCTTGGCTTCACGTCCGCATGGTTCCCCGACATTGACCGATTTTCGTCTGGAACAGCAACCTATCCCTGAGATACAGGAGAAAGAGCTACTGTTACGCAGCGTTTTTCTTTCGCTAGATCCTTACATGCGTGGACGAATGAGTGATAAACCATCTTATGAACCGCCGGTGGAGCTTGATAGCGTTATGGTTGGCGCAACAGTGAGTCGGGTAGTGTCTTCAAATCATTCGAGATATCAGGTTGGTGATTGGGTACTCGCATATGGCGGTTGGCAGGATTATGCCATTTCCGATGGTCGTGGTTTGATGAACTTAGGGCAATCGCCTATTCACCCATCCTATAGATTAGGCGTGTTGGGGATGCCGGGTTTTACAGCTTATGTGGGATTGTTGGATATCGGTCAACCTAAGGCTGGTGAAACGTTGGTTGTCGCTGCGGCAACGGGGCCGGTTGGCGCAACGGTTGGTCAGATCGGCAAGCTCAAAGGTTGTTATGTTGTTGGCGTAGCGGGTGGCGTGGAAAAGTGCCGTCATGCTGTTGATGTATTGGGATTTGATGTTTGTCTTGACCACCATGCTCCAGACTTTGCGGATCAGTTGTCCAAGGTTTGTCCGAAGGGGATCGATATTTATTTTGAAAATGTGGGCGGCAAGGTATTTGACGCTGTTTTACCGTTATTGAATGACTTTGCTCGCATTCCGCTTTGCGGGATGGTGTCTCACTACAACGCCATTGACCTCCCGGAAGGGCCAGATCGTTTGTTTTTGTTGATGGATCAATTACTGCGGAAACGAATTCGGATAGAGGGATTCATTGTTTTGGATCATTATGCTCGGCGTTTTGGCGAATTCTTACATGATATGTCCACATGGCTTGATGAAGGCAGGATCAAATATCGCGAAGAGGTGATATCAGGTTTGGAAAATACTCCAGAAGCGTTTATTGGCCTGTTACAAGGTCACAATTTCGGCAAGTTAGTCGTCCGTGTCGGCCCTGATAATTAAATGCGGTTAGACACATTAAAAAGCTGTATTCGATTGATGCAGTGAGGTGCTATGCGAAATTTTAAATATTACAATCCAACCAAGATCGTTTTTGGTAAAGAGACAATTAACCGTCTTGATAACCTGGTGCCGCAGGATGCGCGGGTACTGATTCTCTACGGCGGTAGCAGTGCTGAAAAGGCAGGAACGCTAGATGAAGTCAGGAGTGCGTTGGCTAATAGAACTATTCAGGAATTTGGTGGTATTGAAGCTAACCCGACTTACGAAACTTTGATGAAAGCTGTTGAATTGATTCGCAATAGTGAAGTGGATTTCCTGCTTGCTGTCGGCGGTGGTTCTGTGATTGATGGTACCAAATTTGTGGCGGCGGCTGTGAATTTTGCAGGGGAGCCTTGGCGTATTTTGGAAGAAGGGGGGTCTCTTGTTCAGAATGCGCTTCCGTTTGGCACCGTTTTGACGCTACCCGCGACGGGTTCAGAGATGAACAATAGTTCGGTGATTACCAATAAAGCGAAACAAGCTAAGCTGGATTTTATGAGTTCGCTTGTTTTTCCTCAATTTTCCATTATGGACCCAACGAAGACTTATACTCTTCCGTTACGTCAGGTGGCTAATGGGGTGGCTGATGCTTTCACACACGTTATGGAACAGTATTTGACTTACCCTGCCAATGGTATGGTGCAAGATAGATTTGCTGAGGGGCTATTGCAGATATTGATTGAAATAGGTCCTCAGGCTATAAACGCCTCGGATAATTACGAGATCCGTTCCAATCTGATGTGGGTGGCGACTTTGGCTCTCAATGGCTTGATTGGCGTAGGTGTGCCGCAGGATTGGTCCACACATTTCATCGGTCATGAATTAACTGCGCTTTACGGTATCGATCATGCACGAACGCTGGCGATTGTCCTGCCAGCTACTTTGCAAATCTGTCGGGAAAGCAAACGCGCCAAATTGTTGCAGTATGGTGAGCGAGTTTGGGGTATTACCCGTGGAGATGAAGAACAACGGATTGATCAAGCTATTGCATATACTCGCAGTTTCTTCGAAGATCTGGGAATCCAGACCCGTTTGTCGGATTACAACCTTGGTGTTGATGACATTGAGCGAGTGGTAAAACAATTGGAAGATCATGGTTTGACTCGATTGGGTGAGAATAAAGACATTACGTTAGATATTAGCCGCCAGATCTTGCAGGCAAGCCTTTGAGCTGGCGGAATGCCCTGGGACTCCAGGGCTTCTCCCAAGTCTGGCGTCTGTTTTAGTGAATAAATTTGCAGTATGATATAAGTTAAATAAGAAAAAATGTCTGAGTCAAAAATGGATAATAAATATCAGCAAGCATCGTATATTCAGTTGGAAAATAATCTTTACCTGATTGTAGTGAGTAACCGCCATAATTTTAATGAGTGGTTGTATTTGCGGAATACATTATGGCCCACGGCATCAAAAGAAGAGCACTGCGAAGAAATGACCTCGATTTTGCATTCTGATAACCAGATTGCTTTTATGATCCAATCGGATTTAGGTGATTTTTGCGGTTTTGCAGAGGCTTCACTACGTTTTGAATATGTCAATGGGTGCAATTCCTCTCCGGTAGCTTACCTTGAAGGGATCTATATTTCCCCGGAATTCAGAAGAAAGGGTTTAGCAACCCGACTTATAGCGCATATTAAAAATTGGGCTAAGGATCATGGATGTACTGAAATGGCATCAGATGCTGATATAAATAATGAAGAATCACTGGCTCTTCATTTGTCTCTTGGATTTGTTGAGACAGAAAGAGTGGTTTTTTTTAAGAAGTTAATTAAATAGGGATAAATGAAAAAGGTGAGAGAGTTTTTGGCATGAGAAATATTTACAAGGTCTGTACAAGCTCGACTCTCATGCTACTAGTAGTATTAAATTTTTTCATATATATTTTTCGATCATTTCAAACATATTCCTGTCTTTTGTCGAAGAAACAGATATAACTATAAGGCGATACTATCGTTCTACTGTGGCATAATGCGCCGCTATCGATTTTTCCGATTTCCCTTTTGTTTCTAAATGTAAGAGCGAATGCAGTGTTAAGTACAAACAACATCACTATGCAATTTGGCAGTAAGCCCCTGTTTGAAAACATTTCTGTCAAGTTTGGCAACGGTAACCGTTATGGTCTGATTGGCGCTAATGGTTCTGGTAAATCCACTTTTATGAAAATCTTGGGTGGCGATCTGACACCTACTGCCGGTAATGTCAGCATCGATCCCAATGAGCGCATTGGTAAACTGCGTCAGGATCAGTTTGCTTTTGAAGAGTACACGGTATTGGATACCGTGATTATGGGGCACACGGAACTGTGGCAGGTAAAGCAGGAGCGTGACCGCATCTATGCGATGGCGGAAATGAGTGAAGAGGATGGCTATCGCGTTGCCGATCTGGAAGTCGCTTATGGAGAGATGGATGGTTATAGTGCCGAAGCGCGAGCCGGAGAGTTGTTGCTAGGTGTTGGTATTCCAGTAGAACAGCATTACGGTTTGATGAACGAAGTGGCGCCCGGTTGGAAATTGCGTGTATTGCTGGCTCAAGCGCTGTTTTCTAATCCTGATATTCTGTTATTGGATGAACCGACGAACAACCTGGATATTGATACGATTCGTTGGTTAGAACAAATACTGAATGAACGAAATAGCACCATGATCATTATTTCCCATGATCGTCATTTCCTGAATACAGTTTGTACTCATATGGCCGATCTTGATTACGGTGAGCTGCGTCTGTTCCCCGGTAATTATGATGAATATATGGTTGCCGCCACTCAAGCCCGTGAGCGTCTACTAGCTGATAATGCGAAGAAGAAAGCCCAGATTGCGGAATTACAATCTTTTGTCAGCCGTTTTAGCGCTAATGCTTCTAAATCAAAACAGGCGACTTCCCGTGCTCGTCAAATTGATAAAATTCAGTTGGAAGAAGTTAAAGCATCCAGCCGTCAGAATCCTTATATCCGTTTTGAGCAAGATAAGAAATTGTTCCGTAATGCTCTGGAATTGGACGGTTTGACTAAAGGTTATGACAATGGTCCTCTGTTTAAAAATCTCAATCTTTTGCTGGAAGTTGGCGAGAAAATAGCCGTTATCGGTGCTAACGGTATCGGTAAAACGACCTTCCTGAAAACATTGGTTGGTGAAACAGAGCCAAATAGCGGCACAGTTAAATGGTCTGAAAATAGCAGCATTGGTTACTACGCTCAGGATCATGCCCATGATTTTGACTGCGATCTGACGGTTTTTGACTGGATGAGTCAATGGAAGAGAGAAGGGGATGATGAACAAGCCGTTCGTAGTGTATTAGGACGTTTGTTGTTCAGCCAGGATGATATTAAGAAAAAAGTTAAGGTGTTATCGGGTGGTGAAAAAGGGCGGATGCTATTTGGTAAGTTGATGATGCAACAGCCAAATATCCTAATAATGGATGAACCAACAAACCATTTGGATATGGAATCCATTGAATCCCTGAACCTTGCGCTTGAATTGTATAAAGGTACTTTGATATTTGTTTCTCATGATCGGGAATTTGTTAGCTCCTTAGCAAGCCGAGTTATGGAAATTAAATCTGATAAGGTCATTGATTTCAAAGGTACTTATGATGAGTATCTGAGAAGTCAGGGAATTGTTGAGTAATAATCTTATGAGTTAAATCGCCCTGGTTGAGATAACCGGGGCGTATTATTTCTATCGGCGGATAAAATTAACTGTTGCACACTTCGCAATTGGGATCTTTAAGTAATTTAATATCACTAAATTGCATCGTCATTGCATCAAACAGTAAAACCTTTCCACTGCTGACTTTGCCATATCCAGTAAGGAGTTTGATGGTTTCCATTGCTTGTAATGTACCGATGGTGCCGACCAATGGCGCCATCACTCCCGTTTCCACACACGTTAGATTGTTTTCGCCAAACAGTCTGCTCAGGCAACGGTAGCAGGGGGTATCTGGTTGATAAGTAAATGTAGTGAGTTGTCCTTCCATGCGAATAGCTGCGCCGGAAACCAGAGGCGTTTTCCTTACCAGACACAGGCGGTTCAGTTGTTCGCGGATCGCCACATTATCCGTACAATCTAAGACAACATCGTTCTGGCTGATAAGTTCATCTAGCGCCTGATCTTCCAGTAATCCGTCAACGGTTTTAATGGTGACATGGGGATTTATTGCCCGGAGCGTAAATTGGGCTGAATACACCTTAGCCATGCCGATACGTTCGTCCCGATGCAGGATCTGCCGTTGCAGGTTCGAGAGAGAAACGGTATCAAAATCCAACAGTGTTATTGTTCCCACGCCTGCTGCGGTCAAATATTGGGATGCCGCGCAACCTAAACCACCTGCGCCAACTATCAGGATCGTCGAAGATTTTAATTTTTCCTGACCGTCAAAATCAAACCCACGTAGAACAATCTGACGGTTATAGCGCAGGATTTCTGCGTCTGTGAGTTCAATGGTCATTATTCATTTTTCAGTAAGTGATTGAACAATTCTATTTCAACATTTTCACCAACTTCTACCCGCCCACGTTCACGTTCCAGAACAATGAAGCAGTTCCCCTGACTGAATGAACTAAATATATGAGAGCCTTGATGCCCTGTAGTGCGGACTTCCAGCTCACCTTGTTCATTTACCGAAGCAATACCCCGTTGAAAATCCATTCTTCCCGGTGTCTTTTTCAACGGCGTGATGACCTTGGCGCACATACGCATAGGGGGTTGCCATGCCGTAAAACCGGATAGACGCGCGATTAAAGGTTGAACTAATTGATAGAAAGTGAGAACGGCTGAAACTGGATTACCGGGCAGACCACAGAACCAGGCATTTTTTAGTTTGCCAAACGCGAAAGGTTTACCCGGTTTAATTGCTAGTTTCCAGAAACTGATTTCGCCTAATTCATCCAGTATCTGCTTGGTGTAGTCTGCTTCACCCACAGAAACGCCGCCACTGCTGATGACTAAATCGGCTTGTTGATCTGCTTGTGCGAAAACATGGCGTAAAGCTTGGGGATTGTCTGGAATAACGCCTAAATCAATAACGTCGCAATCCAGTTTTTCCAGCATCAGTCGAACGGCAAAACGGTTGGTATCATAAATTTGTCCTTCCTTAAGTGGGTGACCGATAGCTTGCAACTCATCACCTGTCGAAAAAATAGCGACTTTCAATTTGCGAACCACTTCAACTTCGGTGATGCCTAAAGATGCGATCAGGGGTAATTGAGCAGTGGATAATTTGCTGCCTGCCGGTAGTACCACCGCGCCTTTAGCAATATCTTCGCCAGCCAGACGGATATTCTGACCTTGTTTGGCTGGCTGAGTGAAAACAATGCCGTCATCAGTAATTTCCGCGTGTTCTTGCATAATAACTGTATCAGCATCTGTGGGAATAGGCGCGCCAGTCATAATGCGGATACAAGTTGCAACCGGCCATTTTCCTTGAAAAGGTGCGCCTGCCAGCGCTTTTCCTGCCAGAGGCAGAGGTTTATTGCCATTTAAATCGGCGTAGCGCACGGCATAACCGTCCATTGCTGAGTTAGCAAAAGGAGGCACATTAATGGGAGAAATGATATTTGTTGCAGTGATGCGTCCTGATGTTTGCGGGAGGCTGACAGCTTCTGTATCAGTCAGAGGTGTAACTTGAGTCAGAAGTTTTTCCAACGCCTGCTGCAAAGAGATCAATCCAGAGGTATGACAGTGATCCATAATGATGCTCCCAGATAACGTTTTTTATTAATGGCATTATGGCAGAGATCAACATATGTGTGAGTGATATTTGACTTTAATGAGTATCGTATATTCCATAAATGCGGCGATATTGGTATCGGTTATCCAAAACGCCGCAATGTGTAATAAGCGCATAGAACATCACGATTAACCTGGCGTCGGAGAATCTGCTGTTGTCATAGCCAGGTCGCAAAGCGAGTAAGCGCTTATAAGGTTTGACCACTGTCAACGGTTATGATTTGTCCTGTCATCGATTCTGCGTTTAACAGCATCAAGGTTATTTCTGCGACATCTTCTGGCGTTGAAATTCTTTCTAAGGGCAAATAAGTGCAAAGCGTATGCATTTTCTCTTCTCTCCCTTTCCACCATCTTGTTTCAACGGCGCCTGGCGCTACGCAGTTAACCCTGACCGATGGAGCCAGCGCCCGAGCTAAGGATTTTGTCAGCCCGTGAACCGCTGATTTGGACGCGGCATAGGGGATACAAGAACCCAGTCCCGTTTCGCCGGCGATACTACCGACATTCACGATAGCACTCCCCGTTCTTGCTTTAAGATAGGGTGCCGCATACCGGCAACAATGAAATGTGCCTTTCACATTAACATCAATAATGGCATCCCAAATATCGCTAGATATGGCATCAAGATCTTCAAATTGAAGTTGTCTGGTTGTCGCCGCGTTATTTACCAGATAGTCGATCCCGCCGAATTTTTCCACGACGGTGTTTATCATTGCCTGCACAGCCGATTCGTCGGCAACATTCGCTTTTATCGCGATAGCTTGCCCTCCATCCTTGATAATTATTTCTGTTGTTTCCAGCGCTTCAAGTTCACTTTGTGAATAGATCACGGCGACAGCGGCGCCTTGTTTCGCCAGCATAATACTGATAGCTCGTCCTATACCGGTTCCACCACCGGTAACAATAGCTGTTTTACCTTGAAATGCTTGGTACATAAAAATGCTCCTCACTCATATTTGTACGTAACATGGCAAATGATATCTCTTATAAACAGGCTTGTTAGTACCATTTTGGCGTTATTGTGCGGAAGCCTGGATAATTCAGTTAATGCTGTGTTTTTAGCTTTAGTTAAGACGAATAAATTAGAGCTGAGCCAGAAGGGGCATATATTCTGTCATCCCAAATACTGTAATTAATTGCTTACTGATTTTTTATTTATGGGCAGAAATAATTTACGTTTTTCTGGGAACTTTGTTAATTAAAAGTGTATGTTGTATTTGATTTCTGTTATGTCTTATGAAGAATAAATTAAAAAAATAATATTTTATGGCTATGAACAATTCAGTTTCTCCTCAACAGAGTCACCGCTACCTGGCTTTTCATATCGCAATGAGTGGATTTTTGGCACTGGTTGTCGCTATGGGAATTGGGCGTACTGCCTTCACTCCTCAAGTGCCTTTAATGATCGCAGAATTCCAGTTTAGTCTGACTGGGGCCGGTATCGTTGCGGCTTTTAACTATCTGGGATATTTGGCTGGCTCCTATGATGCAATGCGGGCGCGCCGTTTGATTGAATATCGGCTTTGGGCCGGATTATGGGGAGCGGTGATTATCACGCTGCTCTCTGCGCTACTGTATGGTGCGATATTGCACAGTATCGCCCGTTTTTTTATTGGTTGGGCAAGCGGCTGGACATTGGTATTGGTGGCATCATGGGCCAATGAACAGTTGGCTAAATTGAATCGTCCTGCGTTGAGCGCTGCCATATTTGCGGGACCGGGAGTCGGGATATTCGTTACGGGTATCCTTGCCATTGGTATTCAAGCATGGCAAGTGAGCGCTTCCGAAGCGTGGTTGTTATATGGCATTTTGGCGTTGATTTGTAGTATCTATATTAGTCGGCATTTGCCCCGTAATGGTGAGTTACATCGTTCACAGGCTGAGGTGAAGAAACTGACTTTGACGCCTGCAATTAAGCGGCTGGTATGGAGTTACAGTTTAGCGGGGTTTGGTTATATTTTACCTGCGACTTTTCTTTCGCAAATGGCAAGCGATCGTTTCCCCGGCAGTTTATTTGCGCAGTTTGTCTGGCCAGTATTTGGTGGCGCCGCAGTCATCGGCATCGGTTTTGCTATTTTGACTCGTCATATGCTGACAACGCAAATCCGGCTGGCGATCACTTTATGGATTCAGGCTGCGGGCATTCTTATCGCTGAGATCATTCCGGGAATAGGTGGTCTGGCATTAAGCTCTTTGTTGGTTGGTGGTGGTTTTATGTGTGTAGTGCAAATGGCGTTTCAGTATGGGCGTGAATTAGCGCCAGAACATAGCCGTTATATGGCTGGGTTATTAACCACCGGATATGCTATCGGACAGTTAATTGGGCCGATGTTGTCAGCGATTTCTACCGCAATAACCGGGAGATTGGAGCCTGCATTATATGTCGCATTGATTACCTTGGTCATTGCCGGGTTATTGGTTTGTAACAGGAATAAATCGACCAGTGAAGTGCGTATGTAAAAAATTCATATAATTATGAAAAGCTATCACTGGATAATCACCACGTGCTCATTTACAGTGTGTGCGATAGTTACCTGTTAGTAGTGAGTTGTTTCAGTTATGGTCTTCATGACTCGAATATCTATTTTACTACCCGCCAGATGATGAAAAGTAATGTCTTTGGAGAAAATAATGTCATCCTTAAGTAAAGAAGCTGAACTTGTGCATTCGGCGCTGGAAGCTCGTGGTCTTGAAACGCCTTTGCGTGGTCAGGCGTTGGCGCCGGAAGTGCGCAAAGCGCGTATTGAGGAGCATATGACGGAAATTATGAAACTGTTGAATCTCGATTTGCGTGATGACAGTTTGGCAGAAACCCCCAGTCGTATTGCGAAAATGTACGTCGATGAGATTTTTTCCGGGTTGGACTACAGTAATTTCCCAAAAATCACGTTGATAGAAAATAAAATGAGAGTGGATGAAATGGTGACAGTGCGTGATATCACACTAACCAGCACCTGCGAACACCATTTTGTCACCATTGATGGCAAGGCGACGGTTGCCTATATTCCAAAAGATAAAGTCATTGGGTTGTCTAAGATTAACCGTATTGTGCAATTTTTTTCGCAGCGTCCACAGGTACAAGAGCGCCTGACCCAACAGATCCTGATTGCATTACAGACACTGCTTGGCACTAATAATGTTGCTGTATCGATTGATGCGGTTCATTACTGCGTGAAGGCACGGGGTATCCGTGATGCAACCAGCACCACGACAACAACTTCCCTGGGTGGATTGTTTAAATCTAGTCAAAATACCCGTCAAGAGTTTTTACGCGCGACTCGCCATGTGTAATTTTTACATCGGGATATAAGAATGGCCTGCCAGAGAATTGACTCACTGGATAGTATTCGTGGTCTGGCAATACTGGGGATATTGTTACTCAATATCTCCGGCTTTGCTTTGCCATCCGCCGCTTATTTGAATCCGGCATATAATGGCTCTGCTTCTTTAACTGATTTGATTGTCTGGTCTGTACTTAGCGTCTTTGTTCAGGGAAAGTTCCTGTGTATTCTGGCTTTCTTATTTGGAGCGGCCTTGGAGCTACTATTACCAAGGGGCAAAATCTGGAATTACCCACGATTAACGATACTTGCTCTCATTGGAATAGGGCATGGCATCCTATTCTGGGATGGCGATATTTTGCTTTCTTATAGTTTAGCCGGTTTTTTCAGTTTCCAATTGATTAACCAGAATAGCGCCAGCGGCAGGTTATTTATGCAAGGCGCTGTTTTTTATCTGATCGGATTAGCGCTATTGTTTATTCTTGGCTTTCTTTCCCGCGGCGAATCTAATGATGTTTCTTGGCAGACGACGGAATTCCATACGTTATACGAAACATATTGGAAAACATCTGGTGGATGGCTGGCAGTAAAAGAGCGTTTTAATCAGGTCATATTGATGATGGTCATGCTGTTTGTACAGTATGGCTGGCAGCTTATCGGTATTATGCTATGTGGTGCGGGATTAGTGCGTAATGGTTGGCTAAAAGGTGAATTTTCAGTGAACCATTATCGAAATGCGGCGCTATTGCTGATACCACTCAGTGTGGCTGTTCAGATATTCTCTGTCGTGTTCCAATCTATCCATAATTGGGATTACTTTTGGTCAGGTATTGTCGGTTATATCCTTGCTGAGTTGGTAACGCCGTTTCAGGCTCTGGGGTATATGGCTTTGATATATGGTTTTTGGCCGGTCATTTCATGTTGGCGCATTAATTACTGGCTCAGTCAGGTTGGACGGATGGCGATGAGTAATTACTTGCTGCAAACCTTAATCTGCACCTTGCTGTTTTATCATCTTGGGTTTTTTGGTCAATTTAGCCGTTTGGAATTACTTGCATTTATCCTTCCTATTTGGGCGATGAATATTCTCTTTTCATGCTGGTGGTTGCGCCGTTACCCGCAAGGGCCGGTAGAACAGCAGTGGCGTAAAATTACTGCGGCATTGGCCCGGTCCGCTTAAGCGGGGTTTTATCTATTTCCTGCAATTCCTCTGGGGTGACGGCGGGGTAATCAGTCATATCTTTTGGTATCCTATGCGGAGCTGGAATAGGGATCAACGGGCCTAAGAAACGAGGTTCACGTTTCAGAATATAGAGATCAGTCAGAGCGCCAAGGCGGGCAATGATTTCGCGTAATCGAACGGTAATCATATTTTTAGGTGTCGAAACTGCATAACATTGAGCGGTAATTCCCATATGCATAGCGATAAATAGGGCTCGTTCACAATGAAATCGTTGAGTGATAATGGTGAAGTCGTTGGTGTTAAAAACCTTCCGAGTTCTGACTATCGAATCAAGCGTTCTGAAACCCGCAAAATCCAGTACGATATTCGCGGCAGGAATACCTGCTTTGACTAAATCTCTGCGCATGGTTACCGGTTCGTTATAACTTTGTTGAGCATTGTCGCCGCTCAGTAATAAGTATTTAATTTTGTCGCTGTTATAGGCATTAATAGCTCCCTGAATACGGTACATATAGTACTGATTTGGGGCGCCAGAGAGGTAATATTTAGCAGTACCAAGTACTATACCTACTTCACGTTCAGGAAGTTGTTTGAGATCATCAAAGACATAGGGGGCTGTTTTCCAGCTAATCCAGCGGTCAAGTGCAATAGCTGTCAGTATCAGCATCCCTGTGATGAATAACAGACTAGTTATCAGGCGCTTCCACATGCTTTTGCCTTTTTATACACATTAATGACTGAATTTGTTAAAGGCTACTTTACCTGAAATTTCTAAGCAAGTTTTCTCTCTGAGAAAAAGCTTGTTAGTAAAAGTAAACTAACAAGCTTTTTAGGTATTTTTAGCGATAAAAATCAGAATGAAGTACGTTTATACACGCGATATTCAGGTTTCCAGAAGTTGCGTTCAATCGCTTCATCCAGCGCTCCATCTGAGGTAACAGTGGCAACGCCCTGTATTTGCGCCTCTTTGGCGACTTGTTTAGCAATTTTGCGTGATACGTCCTGAATATCATCAATAAGCGGCAGTAACGGGCCTTGACCCTGTTGGGCTAAGGGTGAACAATCCGCCAGTGTTCGACTTGCTGCCATCAACATACCGTCAGTAACTAGTTTAGCCCCTGATGCAATGACACCCAGACCAATCCCAGGAAAGATATAGGCGTTGTTACATTGAGCGATCGGATATTCCCGATCTTTATATTTTACCGGGTTAAATGGGCTACCTGTCGCCACCAGAGCGGCGCCATCTGTCCAGTTGATGATATCTTCTGGACGGGCTTCAACGCGAGAAGTTGGGTTCGATAACGGCATGACGATTGGACGTTCACAGTGTTTATGCATCTCACGGATGATCTCCTCTGTAAACAAACCTGACTGACCTGAAACGCCAATCAATACCGTCGGTTTAGCATTACGGACAACATCGAGCAACGAGATGGCATCGCTGTTTACATCCCACTGAGTCAATGAGTCGCTTTTCTGTACCAGCTTATTCTGGAAATCCAACAGATTTGGCAATTTGTCTGTCAATAAACCGAAACGGTCAACCATGAAAATACGGGCGCGAGCCTGTTCTTCGCTTAAACCTTCGGATTTCATCTGGGCGACGATCTGTTCTGCAATGCCGCAACCGGCGGAACCTGCGCCAAGGAAGGTAACTGTTTGATCTTTCAATTGACGGCCAGCCGCGCGGCTAGCGGCAATTAAGCTCCCTAACGTAACGGCGGCGGTTCCCTGAATATCATCATTAAAGCAACAAATCTCGTGGCGATAGCGATCAAGCAGAGGCATGGCATTTTTTTGGGCAAAATCTTCAAATTGCAGTAGCACATTTGGCCAGCGGCGTTTAACCGCCTGAATAAATTCGTCTACGAATTCATCATACTCTTCACCGGTGATACGCGGGTGACGCCAGCCCATGTATAACGGATCATTCAGGCGTTGCGGGTTGTTGGTGCCTACATCCAGGACGACTGGCAGTGTATAAGCCGGGCTAATACCACCGCAAGCGGTATACAAGGAGAGTTTACCGATAGGAATACCCATACCGCCAATGCCTTGGTCGCCCAAACCAAGGATACGTTCACCGTCGGTAACCACGATGACTTTGACATTTTGCTTGGTTGCATTTTGCAGCATGTCATCAATATGGGCTTTGTTTGGATATGAGATGAACAGGCCGCGGGCGCGACGGTAAATATCGGAAAAGTGCTCACAAGCTTCACCAACGGTTGGGGTGTAGATGATTGGCATCATTTCGTTCAAATGTGCATCCAGCAGGCGATAGAACAGGGTTTCGTTAGTGTCCTGAATATTTCGCAGATAAATGTGCTTATCTGCGTCATTTTTAAAATCAAGATACTGTCGATAAGCACGTTCAGCTTGTTCTTCGATGGTTTCGACCGCTTCCGGTAATAAACCGTAAAGATTAAAGTTGCTGCGTTCTTCTTCAGTAAAAGCGCTGCCTTTATTCAGCAGGGGGAATTCCAACAGAATTGGGCCGGCATAGGGAATATATAATGGACGTTTACTTTCGTGTTCCAGTTCCATGAATCTTACTCTTTGAACTAAATGGATAAACAAGGTTAGCTTAGATCCTAAGAGATAGGAAAAATATGTACAGTAAATGTTACTTAGTTAGAGGTATTATGAGCTAAAATGAGAGATAACATCCAGATTTGGCTAATAAAATGTTACGGTAGTTGTTTTTTATAGTGGAAAACCCTCTATGCAGATAGAGGGTTTTCCACTGAATTCAGAAAGTGTAGTAATCAAATTTGCTGCAACCGAGTGCGGCAAGTATGGATTGAGTCGCACTCCGTTGGGATAAATCACAGTGTTTTCCCTCAACTAACACTGCTCTGTCGATAGCCAGGCAATCACCACCAGAAATGTTCATCAGAATCAGCGCTGCTTGTAATGGCGGTAAGCTTGGGTTAAATGCGGCATTTTCTGCATAACGCCCAGGATAAATTTTTCCATCTTTTCCTAAAAGCGCGGTACCACTGTAGGAATTACTGTATGGAGCATAGCTCTGGTTTGCTGCATCTAGTGCAGTCAGTACTAATTTATCCGTGGTTTCTAGTTTATAACCATGATTGACCGGGTCCATCAACAAAGTCTTGATGCCCAGATCGTTTGGGCCAAAAGAATCTGGCAGATAATGACCTAATGTTGAATGTACCTGCTTTGGCAGGTGAATCTCTAATTGGGCGCCACTATTAAGTTCATTCATAAATTGACGGCAGTGTCCGCACGGAGAGTAGTTCACAGTAACAGATGCCAGTCTTTTCTCGCCCAATAACCAAGCGTGAGTAATCGCACACTGTTCTGCATGAATCGTTTGCTGTAGCGGCACGCCAGCAAACTCCATATTCGCGCCAAAATAGAGGTTTCCGCTTTCACCGCGGGCAATGGCGCCAACATTAAAATGTGATATTGGTGTTAGGGAACATGCCGCTGCGAGTGGCAACAGGGCGACAGCCAGGGTGTTATCATCAAAACCGCAGGCTTTCTTAATAGATTCAGCTTGCTCAGCAGTAAGCATGGCGGGAAAGTCATTGTTTCCTGCGTAAGGTAAAAGAGCATCCTGTAGTTTAAAGGGTAATTGTACCCAGATAGGGTGAAAACGAGCCTGCATAGCGTGATCTCCGAATTAACTTAAGATCATTCTAAGTTGTCTGATTAGATTTGTAATGTGATTAATGTCATATAGATGGATGAAACTTATGTAATTGAAGTTGGTAATTAAGCGATTATTATCAAATTTCCTAAAGATAAACTAGCTAAATAGGTATAGCAGCACCGGGAATACAAAGGGGGCTGTTAGTGAAGTAATGATACCGCAGGTCATCAATGCCAATGAGCTGTATGCGCCTTCAACGAAATTGACCTCTGCACAGCGGGCAGTACCTAAAGCATGTGATGCCGTTCCCATTGCCAGGCCGCGGGATGCTTTAGTTTTTACCTGTAATAGATCGAACAGGTTGTGACCAAATATTGCCCCGAAAATGCCGACAAAAATAACGCAAGCAGCACTGATTGCAGGAATACCGCCAATGGCATCTGCTACTGCCATTGCTATTGGCGTTGTGACGGATTTAGGTAATATCGAAGCGGCCATTTCAGGCGTTGCACCCATCCATAAGGCAATAGCAGCGCCTGTTACCATAGCGACAATACTGCCGATAAAACAGATGCTGATAATGGACTTCCATTGGGCACGGATCTGATGTAGCTGCTCATATAAAGGAAATGCTAGCGCAACCACGGCGGGTTGGAGTAGATCATTTAGAATTCGGCTGCCGGCAAAATAGTGTTCATAAGAAGTGTGGGTGATTAATAATATTGGAATAATGATGGCGATAGAAACCAATAAGGGGTTCAGTACGGGAATTTTGAATCGTAATGAAAGTTTTCTTGCGGTGTAGAATACCATCAATGTTAATGGCAGCGACCACCAAATATGACTTAACATTTTTATTTCTCTTGTTTCTGTTGTTCACTCTTAATTTCTGAGGCGGAACTCATAATTGGACGTTCACGATGAATATAGTGGGAACTGTAAGCAACGATAATCATAACAACTACGGTGCTGATCAGGCATGAAAAAACAATTGGAATTATCTGTTGGCTGAGTTGATCGTAATAATTCATCACGCCCACACCGATAGGCAGAAACAATAAAGTCATATTTTTTAGTAACAAACTACAACCTGGTTTTGCCCAATGAACAGGAATGAGTTGGAAAGATAATAAAACGAACAAGATCAACATGCCGATAATACTGCCGGGAATGATGATGGGTAATAGGGAAGAAATGGCATTACCTGTCAGCAAACACAAATAAATCAGAACAAATGCTCGCAGGTACTGCCAACCAATAATCAGTACTTCACGCAACGACATAACAAAATCCCTAATTCTGGCGAGGTATTCATCATACAATTAACCTTGAGAATGTGCCATCCTTTCCTTCGAAAGGATGATGGAAATTTCGGCGGTTATGGATTACAGCCCCGATAAAATGATTAGCAAGATTGGTAATGCGTAGTTTGATTTAATATGAGGTTTTCTAGAAAAAAGTGAACTTTATGATAGCGTTGAAGTCCAACCATACGAAAACATACGCTATGGAAAAAATAGTAATTTAATCAATTGCAGGTTGGAATACAACTCGCAGATATATTATATGGGAATAACCATGCAAATTTGTAGGATGAATTATAACGACCTGTCCGATAATGGACGAAAGGCTAAATTTCATTGTTATGGCGTTGGTATATTTGACGTTTTCTCTGGTCAAGATCCATACGTTAACAAGTCTGAATGTTCTTACATTGAGAAATCAGCAATTCCTCCAGGTCAGTATTGGATTGTTGATCGTCCGGTTGGTAGCATAGCGAACCAAGTCAGAGGCACAGCTCTTGATATGATTCATGGTACTAATCATTCTCAATGGTTTGGGTTATACCCTATAGATTTCAAGATGCATCGCGACGGCAAGGGAGCGAATCCCCGGGAGCATAGATAACTATGTGACCGGGGTGAGTGAGTGCAGCCAACAAAGAGGCAACTTGAAAGATAACAGGTATATATAGTTTTCAGACAATGAATGATTATATATTCGTGAACGGTGTTCGACGCGGTGCATTTCGTCTTCATCCATTGCGTCCGAATGGTAGCGGCGAATCTTGGGGATGTATCACCTTTTATCGTGTTTCTGACTTTAATATCGTGCGAAACGCTCTGCTCCGTACCCATAAGTTTAAAGTACCCGGCAGCTCATTGATGGCATACGGTAGAGTTGATGTTATGGGGAATACAAATTTTGGTGCGTGTAAAGTTTCTTAGCTTATTGGGTTATTTACTATGCCTGTTGATCGCACTGCTAGCGTTCCGGCTCATTACTCCATTAAACTTGGCTGTTTATCAGGTGTACCGCATGGTAGAACGTTTCCTGAACAGTATAAATTTGGGTTGGTTAGGAGGCAATTACGAGGATAGCTGGGTTGAATTTTTTATAGACATCTTTGTACTTTTAATAATAGCTCTAATTATACACAAAATCGCCAGTCGGATTTTTAATAGACTTCGATAAAATGCCGGATATTCCGGCGTTATTTCTTAGCGCTCTTTCCATGAATCAGAGTAAATGATATTACCATCAAGGTATTTCCACGTAATTTTCTCGTATCTAATTTCAACGGATTCCAGATGATTAAGGTGTTGATAAGACGGGTCTTTTATATTGTGCATTACTGGAGAAATTGAAACAATTTTCACTCCGCTCATAAGGATATGGAAATATTCCTCTTCCTGACCTGTGTTGTTTATTCTGTACCACTTGATATTAGCAGATTTTAACGTCTGTCCAGTGGCAACAGCTTTATATAGGTATGGAGATGCCCGATCAAATTCTTTTTCGAAACTCATTGAACCATGTACTCTGGTACCCGTTAGTTTTCCTGTACTACTATCCGTGGGAATATATAGACTATGGTTAAAACTCAGGATTTCAATGCTACCCTCGCGATTTTGTACATCGACAGATCCCTTAATATCTGTACCACCATCATCTTGCAACCATATATATGCCGGTATGGCCATACTAACCTCCTAATAATTTTCCTACACATTGATTTACTTCAATTCCATTCTAAATTCGATGATAATTTAACTGAATTATCTCACTATAACTAGTGATAATTTCATTAACTACTTTGAACTTTACTTTCTATTGAAGAAAATCCAAAGTGGATACTGGAGATGGAAATTTTCCATGTCACATATAATTAACCAATAAAAGAGGATCGAAACTAAGGTACGGTAGTTGATTTGTTCAACACAAAATAGCTAAAAAATCCAAGTGCAGGTCTATCTTCTATCGGCCCTTGTTCGACAATTAACGAAAAAGTTTGCCCAGAAAACCGATTCTTAAGGCACAAGCGGGATACCAGTCGCCTCAGTAATAGTCCCTACTGATAAGCAGCAAGTATTTTGAAATGAAGACTCTAATTTACTGGCAGCTTTCACGCCTTGCTCGCTGGCATGTTGAAAGTGATGCTCTGAGTAAATCCAAGATACAAGGATGTCAAAGCTCACATTAAAAAAACGGGGACCATTGCTGACCCCCGCGGGTGAAAATATTAATCAAATAAATTGGCTATTATTTCACTTGCATACCGGGTTGTGCGCCGCTGTCTGGGCTGAGTAAGAAGATATCTTTTCCACCGGGTCCAGCCGCCATAACCATCCCTTCTGAAATACCAAAGCGCATTTTGCGCGGCGCCAGGTTAGCGACCATAATGGTTAAACGGCCTTCCAGCGCTTTTGGATCAGGATAACTGGAGCGGATACCAGAAAATACCTGGCGGGTTTCGCCGCCAAGATCCAATATCAGTTTCAGCAACTTATCTGAGCCTTCGACAAAATCCGCCTGTTTAATAAGGGCAACGCGCATATCAACTTTGGCAAAATCATCGAAGGTGATAGTGTCCTGAATCGGATCTTCCGCCAGTGGACCGCTGACTTTTTGTGGTGTGTTGATGCTCTCTTTAGATGCTGCAACCATCGCGTCCACTTTATCCATATCAATGCGATTGAACAGGGCCTTAAAGGCAGAAACTTGATGATCCAACAGCGGTTGTTCAATACCATGCCAGGTAAGTTCTGTATTTAAGAAAGCTTCTGCGCGTTCTGCCAGACTTGGCAAAACGGGTTTCAGGAAAGTCATCAAAACGCGGAACAGGTTGATGCCCATTGAACAGATAGCTTGAAGATCTGCATCACGGCCTTCTTCTTTTGCCACCACCCACGGCGCTTGCTCATCCACATAACGGTTTGCCAAATCAGCCAGTGCCATGATTTCACGGATTGCTTTGCTAAATTCGCGGTTATTAAACTCTTCTGCAATCACCTTTGCCCCATCAATAAACTGTTGGTAAAGCGCCGGATCAGCCAGTTTATCCGCCAGCTTGCCGTTAAAGCGTTTATTAATGAAGCCTGCATTACGGGAGGCCAGGTTAACAACTTTATTAACGATATCGCTGTTAACACGCTGAACAAAATCTTCCAGATTCAGATCGATATCATCAATGCGAGCAGAGAGTTTGGCTGCATAGTAATAACGCAAACAGTCTGCATCCAGATGATCCAAGTAAGTGCTGGCTTTAATAAAAGTACCGCGGGATTTGGACATCTTCGCACCGTTGACGGTGACATAGCCGTGAACAAACACATTGGTTGGCTTACGGTAACCGCTGCCTTCCAACATAGCCGGCCAGAACAGGCTGTGGAAATAAACAATGTCTTTACCGATAAAGTGATACAGATCGGTGGTGGAATCTTTTGCCCAGAACTCATCAAAGCTCAGATTTCCGCGTTTGTCACACAGGTTTTGGAAAGAGCCCATATAACCAATGGGAGCATCCAGCCAGACATAGAAATATTTGCCCGGAGCATCAGGAATTTCAAAACCGAAATAGGGGGCATCACGGGTGATATCCCACTGTTGTAAACCGGATTCAAACCATTCCTGCATTTTGTTAGCAACTTGTTCCTGTAATGCGCCGGAGCGGGTCCAGGCTTGCAACATGTTGCTGAATGCGGGCAGATCGAAGAAGAAGTGTTCTGTTTCACGCATTTCTGGCGTCGCGCCGGAGACAGCAGAACGTGGGTTGATCAGTTCAGTTGGGCTGTAGGTTGAACCGCAAACTTCACAGTTATCGCCATATTGGTCTTCTGCCTTACATTTCGGGCAGCTACCTTTGACAAAGCGATCCGGCAGAAACATATTTTTCTCAGGATCGTATAACTGAGAGATAGTACGACTCTTAATATGGCCGTTTTTCTTCAGTTCGAGGTAGATTTTAGTTGAGAGCGCTTGGTTTTCTTCGCTATGCGTGGAGTGATAGTTATCATAGCTAACTGAAAAGCCAGTAAAATCCTGATGATGCTCTTGGTTCACCGTTGCGATCATCTCTTCAGGAGCAATACCCATTTGCTGAGCTTTCAGCATGATTGGTGTTCCATGAGCGTCATCGGCACAGATAAAGTGAACCTCTTTGCCGCGCATTCGCTGAAAACGGACCCAAATATCTGCCTGGATATGCTCCAGCATGTGACCGAGATGGATTGGACCGTTAGCATATGGCAACGCGCACGTCACCAATAATTTTTTTGCGACTTGAGACATAATAAGGATCTGACTTCCAATAAGTGAAAAAGGGAGTTTGATGTTAACCGATCAAAAAAATTGTCGCTAGGGTAAGGTTTAATCTTAATGAGTTTTGTTGGATAAAAACTGAATCAATGAACGGGAAGTGGGTTTTTGTCGCTAATCTTATCTGAACGCATTGGGTTCTGTTATTATGGCAATATGGTTTTTCGCTAATTGATAATCATCAAAGGAGCCGGGATGAACTCACAATCCCCCGAGCAGACCAATCCTGACCTGCTGAAATCTCAGGTAACAAAAATACTTGCTGCTTTTACCCACCTGACGCTAGAACGTGATTTGATAACGTTGAAGGCTTTACATCACTGTACGATGCTTGACGGCGTCTTGCATATTGAATTGCTCATGCCGTTTGTCTGGAAGCGTGGGTTTGAAGCATTGAAAGAAGCGACCACCCAAAAATTACAGGCGGTAACCGGCGTAAAATCGGTGGCATGGAAATTAATCCATGATATCAGCACATTACGTCGCGCTAATGATTTGCCGGGCGTTAATGGCGTCCGTAATATTTTGGCTGTCAGCTCAGGTAAAGGTGGGGTGGGTAAATCCAGCACTGCCGTAAACCTGGCGCTGGCATTGGCTCAAGAGGGGGCAAAAGTCGGTATTTTGGATGCCGATATCTACGGCCCTTCTGTTCCGAGTATGTTGGGAACTTCCAAAGAGCGGCCGACTTCCCCGGACGGACAGCATATGGCGCCGATTATGACGCATGGTCTTGCCACTAACTCTATTGGTTATTTAGTAACAGATGATAATGCAATGGTATGGCGTGGTCCGATGGCTAGTAAGGCATTGATGCAGATGCTACAGGATACATTATGGCCGGATCTTGATTATCTGGTTATCGATATGCCGCCAGGAACCGGTGATATTCAGCTCACTTTGTCACAAAACATCCCGGTAACGGGGGCGCTGGTGGTAACAACGCCTCAGGATATTGCCTTAATTGATGCAATGAAAGGCATCGTTATGTTCCAGAAAGTGAAGGTACCGGTACTGGGTATTGTTGAAAATATGAGTACGCATATTTGCAGCAACTGTGGTCACCAGGAACCTATTTTTGGTACGGGTGGAGCAGAAACATTAGCTGCTAAATATCACTGTAAATTATTGGGACAAATCCCTTTGCATATTTCACTGCGTGAAGATCTTGATCGTGGTCAGCCAACGGTTATCAGTAATCCCGATAGTGAATTTACCGATATCTATCGCGAAATTGCAGCGAATATTTCAGCTCAGATGTATTGGCAAGGCGAGAAGATACCGACAGAAATTTCGTTCCGTGCTGTTTAATACGGGTATTTGATTGATGATAACGGGTGATGGATGCTTTCATTGCCCGCTTTTTGTATTGGAGAGATTTTGTATGGAGAAATTTTGCATGGTGAAAAGTATGTTTGCCCGATTTCCCTCGTTACGATTTCCTTGGTTACATGGTTTTTATGCGAAACGCCTCGAAAAAAATGAGACTTATCTTGTTTGCACTGGAACAGATACCATTAACTCCCTATAATCTCGCCAAACTTAGCGCTCATAAGTGCTTTGTTCCCATTTTTTTCTAGAATCAGGTTATCGCTATTATGGCTGACGAAGCATATCAGTGCACAATTGTAGGAATTTCCGGTGCATCTGCCTCAGGTAAAAGTCTCATTGCTAATACACTTTATCGTGAATTACGCGCTCAGGTTGGTGATCACAATATCGGTATTATACCAGAGGATTGCTATTATAAAGATCAGAGCAATCTATCAATGGAAGAGCGTTATAAGACTAATTATGACCATCCAAGCTCAATGGATCACAATCTGCTGTTTTCTCACCTGCAAGCGCTGAAAATGGGTGAATCAATTGAATTACCGCAATACGATTATGTTGCTCATACTCGTAAACCAGAAGCGATTCATTTTGCGCCGAAAAGGGTTATTATTCTGGAGGGTATTCTGTTATTGACTGATAAGCGCTTGCGTCAGGAGATGGATTTCTCTATTTTTGTTGATACGCCACTGGATATTTGCCTTATGCGTCGTATTAAACGGGATGTACATGAACGGGGACGCTCTCTGGATTCGGTTATTGAGCAATATCATAAAACTGTGCGCCCAATGTTCCTGCAATTTATTGAACCATCAAAGCAATATGCAGATATTATTGTGCCGCGCGGAGGTAAAAACCGGGTAGCGATTGATATATTGAAAGCCAAAATTGGTCAGTTCTGCGAATAATAAAACTTTGCTTGTCAGACATTGATAAGCATCATCGTATTTGAGAGGAAATAATGCGACTCTGTGACCGCGACATTATTAAATGGCTTGATGAAGGTAAATTGGTCATTGCTCCACGTCCGCCGATTGAACGCATTAACGGGGCAACTGCTGATGTGCGCCTTGGGAATCAGTTTCGTGTTTTCTGTGGTCATACTGCGGCATATATTGATTTGAGCGGCCCGAAAGATGAGGTCAGCGCTGCGCTTGATCGCGTGATGAGTGATGAAATTATCCTGTCTGACGATGAGGTTTTTTTCCTCCATCCTGGCGAGTTGGCACTGGCTGTTACGCTAGAATCCGTCACATTGCCGGATGATTTGGTGGGCTGGCTTGATGGCCGTTCTTCTCTTGCGCGTCTTGGGTTGATGGTGCATGTGACAGCACACCGGATTGATCCGGGCTGGCATGGTCAGATTGTTCTCGAATTCTATAACTCCGGTAAATTGCCTCTGGCGTTACGTCCGGGTATGGTTATTGGGGCTTTGAGTTTTGAGCCGTTGTCTGGTTCCGCTGACCGTCCATATAACCGCCGTCAAGATGCGAAATATAAAAACCAACAGGGTGCGGTGGGTAGCCGTATTGATGAAGATTAATATTTTTATCGGTTATTGAGTTGCATTGACTGTTTTGACAAAAAAGCTGAGGAAGTCATGAAGAGATTACTGACGACACTGATTATTTTGCTGGTTGTGATTATTACCGGTCTGGCAGCATTAGTCATGTTAGTAAATCCGAATGACTTTCGTGCTTATATGGTCAAGCAGGTGCAAAAGAAGAGCGGCTACCAACTCGTCCTGCAAGATGGTATGCGCTGGCATGTCTGGCCAAAATTGAGCATCATTTCCGGGCGCATGTCATTAACGGCGCCAGGCGCGGCGCAGCCAACAGTGACGGCGGAAAATATGCGTCTTGATGTGGAGTTGTGGCCGCTTCTTTCTCATCAGCTTGCCGTTAAAGAGGTGATGTTGAAAGGGGCGATATTGAGAGTCACCCCGGAGAGTCAGTCTCAGAAAAAAGAGAATACGCCTATTGCGCCAACAGGGAGTACAGCCAATCTTGTTGCGAAGGATGAAGGTTGGAAGCTTGATATCGCCAGAATTAAGGTCGCGGATAGTTTGCTTATTTGGCAACGTGGTGAGCATGATCAGTTAAATGTCCGCGATATTAATCTGCTTATGGAGCGGGATAACCAAAACTATATCAGCGTGGAGTTAAGTAGCAAAGTCAGTAAGAATCAGCAAGACTTGGCTTTTCATCTTAGCGCTGATGTCGATATTACTGATTATCCCTATCGTGTTGCTGGCAATATTGACTCTTTTGATTATCAACTCCAGGGCGCGGGTATCCCTACGGGAGGAATTAGCGGTTCAGGAAAAGTACATGCTGTTTATCAAAAAGAGACGACAGATGGACCGCAAATAATTTCTTTACAGACGTTAAGTTTCACGGCTAATGAGAGTGAACTGCACGGCAGTATAAAAGCAATGTTGGGGGCTCACGCGGATTATCAGATAGATTTATCTGCCCAAAAACTGAATTTAGATAATCTGATGGGATGGGACTTGCTTTCTAAAGAAGGCTCAGAGGTTAAACGTTATTACCGGATGGAGAATAGTTCAGCTAAACCTGTGATCGCCGTTTCAAGCCCTGCTCAGCCTGATTATAACGTTGCATTTCTAAATGATTTTAATGCTAATGTGACTATTAATGCGGATAAATTTGTTTATCGAGGAATGGAGATCGATAATCTGATATTGAAAGCGACAAGTAATAGTGGTATTGCTGAAATTTCTACTCTGAATGGCAAATTATTTGGTGGTGATTTCTCTATTCCGGTTGTTTTAGATGCGACAGGTAGTCAACTGAAATTACATGCAAAACCTTTACTACGGAATATAGAACTGGAGCCGGTACTCAAAGCGTTTTCTTTACCACCGGCATTTAGTGGTAAATTCGATCTGAATGGGGATCTTTCTGGTAAAGGATATGATGGTTATGCTATTTCGCATATTTGGCAGGGTGATCTTAATTTCAGTTTAGTTAATGCCAAAATGTATGGATTAAATATCCCCCAATTAATCCAGCAATCCGTTGCTCGTGCAACGGATAAAGTGAATATCCCTGATAATATGGATGACTTTACCCGTGCCAAAAAGCTTGATGTTAAAGCGGTACTGAATCGAGGCGATATAAAAATCAGCCGACTTCATGCGGTATCCGATTTTCTGAATATTGATGGGCAGGGTAAGACTAATCTACTTAAACAAAATGTTGATGTCGCTTTAAAAGTACAGATAACACAAGGATGGGGCAAGGATAATGAATTGGTTAGCCGTCTGCGAAAAATGAAAGTACCACTACGGGTTTACGGTAATTGGAATAATCTGCAATACAACTTGGATATTGAGCAATTGCTACATAATGAGTTAGAGGACAAGGTAAAACGAGCTATTAACGATTGGGTTGAACGTAGCAGTAATTAGCTGTATTAACTCATGCCTGATTTGACCGCTCAATTCTGGCAGTTATTATTATGCTTAATTAGATGATTAAATGAATGCTTATATACCTAATAGATTTCGAGTTGCAGCGCGGCGGCAAGTGAACGAATCCCCAGGAGCATAGATAACTATGTGACTGGGGTGAGTGAAAGCAGCCAACAAAGCAGCAGCTTGAAAGATGA
This sequence comes from Photorhabdus sp. P32, assembly GCF_038085095.1. Lineage (NCBI taxonomy): Bacteria > Pseudomonadati > Pseudomonadota > Gammaproteobacteria > Enterobacterales > Morganellaceae > Photorhabdus > Photorhabdus sp. P32. The sequence continues at coordinate 26,794 of NZ_JAZGJN010000238.1, forward strand.
AGGGTATAGTTGTCTAAGCATAGTTGCCGGAGCAATTAATTTCAGTACAAAAGTGGATTTACGATTGTGAGTTAAATCTTAATAATTGCTAACATCTCTTCATTTTCTTCACTTATGCCGACTTCAACAAAACCAAAACTGGCGTAAAAGTTTCTTGCCACAGTATTGCTTGGCTTATAACAGATTTCTATTTCTTTTAATTCATTTGTTTGCCTAATTTCATTAAGGGCTAGCAGCATTGCTTGGCGTCCGATACCTTTGTTCTGATATTGTTGATCCACCATAAATCGCCAAATTGATGTCTTTTGATCTGTTTCAGGTACCCACATAAAAAACCCGACAGGTTTGCTGTCTAAACAAATTGCACGTGTTTGGTATGAGGGATTGAATTTTGATTCAACCAGTGACCACATGTTATTTGCGACATATTCACATTGGTCATCGGTTACTGTTAGATCACAGACATCTTCATAATTGCCTTTATCCACATCAGCGAGAGTTATATTCATATAATATCCTTTTGAATTGATGAATAACATTATCGATTGGCAAGTTTATATGAAGTTTATTGAATTGAAAAGCTATGGCTTTTTTGTTCTGAATACAAAGTTATTTCATATTGTTAGATAAATCATTAACAGTATCTGCTTAGAGTCCCACATATAGTATTGATAAAAAGGACAAAAAAATCCCGGTACAGTTTAAACTGACCGGGCTTTCTTTTGTTTCAGAGGAAAAACTCAGTGATGACAAATATGATGAGTGATCAATAACACTGAATTATTCTTGATTTTCTTCCTCTAATGCCAGAGGAGTAATTTTTACCTTATTAATTCGGTGACTGGTCACTTCCAGCGGTTCAAACAGATAATTATCAATCTGTAATTGCTCACCCTGTTGTGGAATATGTTGTGAATGTTCCATCAACAAACCGGCTAAGGTTTGATATTCACGCTTTTCATCCAGTTGCAAAGGGACATAAAGGATCAAATCATCCAGCGGCATATAACCATTGGCGATCCAACCACCATTTTCAGTCGCTTGAATATCATGGCGGGCATCAGTTTCTTCGCCAGCTACAGGTAAATTACCCGCGATAGTTTCCATGACGTCGGTTAAAGTCACCACACCTTCCACAGAACCAAATTCATCGACGACAAACGCGAAGTGAGTTTGTGCCTGGCGGAACTGCTCCAATGCTTGAAGTAATGAAAGCTGTTCAGGGAAAATCAGCGGTTGTTTTATCAGCGAGTGTAAATCAAAAGGCTGTTGGTTGAGTTGTTGATTCAATAAATCAATAACATGAACAACACCTAATGGTTCGTCACTGATATTTTCGTCTGTTACCACAATGCGTGTATGAGGACTTTTACTCAGTATTTGCGTCAGATTTTCGGTTGGCGCATGAATATCAAGGTACTCCACGTCGTGACGGGAGGTCATGATACTGTTGACGTTGCGTTGCGCCATGCCCAGAACTCTGGCAATCATTTGACGTTCTTGTGGATCAAACACTTCCTGATTATCGGAAATCAGATTAGATGTATGATTGTCCAATTCTGCATTTTCATGCTTACCACTAAGGATACGTAAAACGGCTTCCGCTGTCCTTTCACGTAGTGAACGGGAAGCAGTAAGAAATCTGCGGCGGTTAAACTGAGCAAATTGGTTTAAGGATTCAATTATAATGGAGAAGCCGATAGCGGCGTACAAGTAACCTTTGGGGATGTGATAACCAAAACCTTCGGCTACCAGACTGAAACCAATCATCAACAAGAAGCTCAGACAGAGAATAACGATAGTCGGATGAGCATTGACGAAAGTGGTCAACGGTTTACTTGCCAGTATCATCAGGAACATCGCAATGGTGACTGCCGCGATCATGATACCGATGTTGTCTACCATACCAACAGCAGTAACTACTGAATCCAGTGAGAATACAGCGTCAAGGACAATTATCTGAACGACAACTGTCCAAAATTTAGATGTTTGGCGTTGTTGTCCTGAGTGGGCATCTTTACCTTCCAGCCGTTCATTGAGCTCCATTGTCGCTTTGAACAGTAAGAAAAGACCGCCTATCAGCATAATCAGGTCGCGGGCGCTAAATGGATGTTCCCAAAGCGTAATTAATGGATGAGTTAGCGTTATCAGCCAGGAAAGACTAAAAAGCAGTACGATACGCATCAGTAACGCACAACTTAGACCTGTAATTCTTGCTTTGTCTCTTTGTTTTTCAGGAAGTTTATCTGCCAGAATGGCAATAAAGACCAAGTTGTCGATTCCGAGGACAATTTCTAGAACGATAAGAGTAACTAGTCCTGCCCATATCGTCGGATCAGCGATCCATTCCATACAGTTTTTTTTACCTTTTAATATGACGGCTCATGCCGAATAATGAATAATGGGCATTGACTCATCAAATTTCAATAGTTGATTTTTCATATGAGGAAGTTTTTTCCAAAAAATGAGGTGTAACGGTATCAATGGCACCAATAACTATCCAATAGGACTCATCCTGAGTTAACATGTGATCACATTAACAAATTGCGCACTAATTATTATTGGTGAGCAAAATTATCATCAGACAGGAGTTATTCATGTCCAAGCAGCAGATTGGTGTTGTCGGTATGGCGGTGATGGGGCGTAACCTGGCATTAAATATTGAGAGCCGTGGTTATTCCGTGTCTATATTTAACCGTTCAAGTGATAAAACTGACGAAGTGATCGCCGAAAATCCGGGGAAGAAATTAGTTCCAAGTTACACTATCGAAGAATTTGTCGATTCACTGGAAAAACCGCGTCGTATTCTGCTGATGGTTAAGGCTGGCGAAGCAACTGATAAAACTATTGCTTCACTGACTCCACATCTGGATAAAGGTGATATTTTGATTGATGGGGGTAATACCTATTTTCAGGATACTATCCGCCGTAATCGGGAACTTTCTGCTCAGGGTTTTAATTTTATCGGTACTGGGGTTTCTGGGGGTGAAGAGGGGGCATTGAAAGGGCCATCTATCATGCCTGGCGGCCAGAAAGAGGCATATGAATTAGTCGCGCCAATTCTGCAAGAGATTGCGGCTAAAGCTGAAGGTGAACCTTGTGTGGCCTATATTGGTCCGGATGGCGCCGGCCATTATGTGAAAATGGTTCACAATGGCATTGAATACGGTGATATGCAGCTCATTGCTGAAGCCTATTCTTTATTGAAGAATGCTCTGAATCTGAGCAATGAAGAACTGTCTGAGATTTTCACTGATTGGAATAACGGCGAATTGAGCAGCTATTTGATTGAAATCACGGCTGATATTTTCCGTAAAAAAGATGAAGCAGGCCAATATTTGGTTGATGTGATTTTGGATGAAGCAGCAAATAAAGGCACGGGTAAGTGGACTAGCCAAAGTTCTCTGGATTTAGGTATTCCAGTGACATTGATCACAGAATCGGTATTTGCACGTTATATCTCTTCTCTAAAAGATCAGCGAGTTGCTGCGGCTAACGTGTTGAGCGGGCCGAAAGCACAACCATTTAAAGGTGATAAGGCTGAATTTATTGAGAAAGTTCGCCGTGCGCTTTATTTGGGTAAAATTGTTTCTTATGCTCAGGGTTTTCAGCAATTGAAAGCGGCATCTGATGAGTACCAATGGGATCTCAATTACGGTGAAATTGCCGGGATTTTCCGGGCAGGTTGTATTATTCGCGCTCAATTCCTGCAAAAAATTACTGACGCATATAACGAGAATGCGGATATTGCTAACCTGTTGCTCGCGCCTTACTTTAAGAAAATTGCTGACGAATATCAGCAAGCGCTGCGTGATGTCGTCTCGTATGGGGTGCAGAATGGTATCCCAACCCCCACGTTCTCCGCTGCTATTTCTTACTACGATAGTTATCGTTCTGCTGTATTGCCCGCTAATTTAATTCAGGCTCAACGTGATTATTTTGGCGCTCATACTTATAAGCGTACTGATAAAGAGGGTGTTTTCCATACTGAATGGATGGAGTAAGCCCGATTATTATCGATTGACCAGGAGCGTGGAGAGGCCATATCAGATGTGATGTGGTTCAGTTTCCGCGATCGTCTGGGATACGCTGTTGCGGTTTTTGAACAAATGTACCGCAACGGCGTAGCTTAAATTTCAGAATATGACTTATCTGAGAGTGATGATTGTCACATTAATCCCGGATTAAGCAATAGGATCAGTACTGGTAATGTGAAAATCAAAACGATTATTTCCTACATGGACCAATTTCAAGTTCTTAGGAAAATTGAGTCCTTCATCAATAGTTGCAATGCCAATAGCATCATAAGAAAAATAGAATGACCCGTTACCAATATATTCTCCGGTGTTGACGTTTCTTACATAAATTGAAGTGACTATCTCTTTCTGTACCAATAGTTCATTAACGACAATATAGTTATCATCTGTTGTGGCGTTAACGTCGATCGTTTCTTGTTCTTCTCCATTGAATATCTTAACGGTCATGGAGAATTTTGTATCTGAATGAGTATCATCGATGATTCTTAGTGCAACCAGTTTTGTATCTTTCTGCATAATTCTGAATTTAGATAACCCTCTAATTTCTCTATCGATATCTGGATTGTCGACTACCCACTCATAATATTTGCTTTCTGGATCGTTATAATGGCGCCACGCATGGACTTTTGATAATTTACCGATTTTTACTGAACGGAATTTATCGTTAAGATTGGAAGGGAGAGAGATAATTTTATCGAGCTCTGGGTAATCATGTGATTTACCCTGATAGTTTTTCTCTTCAAAAAACGTGACGCCTGTAATTAATTCTTTTGTCATTCTTTTACTCCTTAAAGTTAATGTAAGTAAATATATATACCCTTCATCTTTCAAGCTGCTGCTTTGTTGGCTGCTTTCACTCACCCCAGTCACATCGTTATCTATGCTCCTGGGGAT
>NZ_JAZGJN010000239.1:0-32172 GCF_038085095.1 Photorhabdus sp. P32
CCCTTCATCTTTCAAGCTGCTGCTTTGTTGGCTGCTTTCACTCACCCCAGTCACATAGTTATCTATGCTCCTGGGGATTCGTTCACTTGCCGCCTCGCTGCAACTCGAAATCTATTAGGTATAAATAACCCAATTGGCTATTTTTATATCCGTTATTTGTAAAGATTTAATAGCATTATTCAACAGCTAACATACCGGTCATATTTTTCTTTCGATAAACAAGGGTCGTGAGAATCAACGGAACAATAATGGCGACAAGCATAGCTAATGCGTAAATTAGCCAAAATTGCGGTTTAATCGAAAGAATGCCTGGCAGACCACCCACACCAATACCGTTTGCCAATACACCACTCAACCCACAAATCAACCCGGCTAAACCAGAACCAATCATGGCGCAGAGCATAGGGAATCGATATTTAATATTAATACCGTACATTGCCGGCTCAGTGACCCCTAAATAGGCGGAGATAGCCGCAGGTACGGATAATTCACGTTCATTATGCTTTTTGCTGACTAAAATAATACCAACAACCGCTGATCCCTGAGCAATATTGGATAATGCAATAATAGGCCAAATCGGTGTTCCACCTATACTTTGAACCATCTGCATATCTATAGCTAATGTAGTTTGATGGATACCGGTAATCACCAACGGCGCGTAAAAGAATCCAAATAAAGCTGCCCCAACAGGAGCAAAACTTCCGGTCATCAACGCCTTAACAACCCAAGCTACTCCATCGCCAAGTAACCGACCAAATGGCCCAATAAGGCTATGTGCTAAAAAGGTTGCCAATATTAACGAGACGACCGGAACAATAACTAAATAGAGATAACTAGGAACCACCCGCTTTAACTGAACTTCAATCCACCCCAAAGTAATACCCGCCAAAAGTGACGGAATAACCTGCGCCTGATAACCCACTTTTCCAATTGTGAACAAGCCAAAATTCCATAACTCAGGGATTTGTTGCCCTAAGTGATAAGCGTTCATTAATTGCGGCGAAACCAATGTTATTCCCAATATAATGCCTAATATCGGTGTTCCACCCATCATCCTAACCGCCGACCAACAAATACCCACTGGCAGATAGAAGAATATTGCCTCTCCTAACAACCATAAAAAATCATATATCGTTTTCCAAACGGGATACATTTGAGCTAAAGTTTTACCTTCGCTAAAAGGAATATCACCAATAATATTACGGAAACCTAGAACAAGCCCGCCGCTAATTAATGCAGGTAAGAGAGGAAAAAATATTTCCGCAAACTTAGAAATGAAGCGCTCTTGCCATTTCATATTTTGCTTTTCAACCTGTTGTTTATCTTTTTTATTCAGTTCAGATTGACCAAGACAACTATTTAAAACCTGATAATAATCACCAACATTCGTGCCTATCACTACCTGAAATTGCCCTGCATTGGTAAAACAGCCTTTAACCATCGGTAAATTTTTTATCTCATCTGGCTTGGCTTTAACTGGTTCTACTAATACAAACCTCAATCGGGTAATACAATGAGTTACACTGGCTATATTTTCACAACCACCGATTAATGTAATTAGTTTTTCTATATCTTTAGAATTTATTTTGTTTTTCATAATAGCCAGTCATCATAAGTGAATATCAATTACTAATTAGCATGCTTAGTAAACTAATTTCATCCTAATATCATTTGCTTATGCTTGTCATGGGAACGTTCCCAAAAATGGGTTGAAGATCACATTGAGACAGCAATATTTCTTATTTTTAAGCCAACTTACTCGGAATGATTACTTGTTGTTTGGCGTATTGGCGATTTATTTGCGCGATTAATTGACCGGCTGCATATTTACCTGCCTCACTATAACCCAAGTCAATAGAAAGCGTGTTAGGGTATAAAAAATTCAATAAAGACGTATTACCAATGCTACCTATTTGTATATCTTCCCGATTATTCTGCTGCAAATATTTATATGCACCTAAAGCCAAACTATCGGTTGCACAGATTAAAGCTGTTGTTTTCTCTCTCAATACCTTATTAACATGCTGAAACCCACTCTGATAGCTTAAATCACATTGAACAGAAAGCGGGCGCAAATCTTTCTGTTCACAGCAAGCCAGATAGGATTGATGGCGAAGCAAACCTGTTGTGGTATCACAATCGTCTACGCCGAGAAAACTGATATTTCTGTGCCCCTGCCGATAGAATTCATTCATCAATAAACGGACAGCACCAATATCGTCATAACATACAGAAGAAAAACCGGTATATTCACGGGCAAATACCACTATTTTGTCACGCCAAGGGCAGAGAAGCTCTTCTGACAATCCGGTAAAACCGAACAAAATAATGCCATCTGCATGACGTAATGCCAACTGACGTAGATGTTCCTGTAACAGCAGTGGATCAAAATTACTTTCCATAATAATCGGATCGTAACCATGCCGGTAAAACAGAGGTAACATAGTACTTATCGATAAATTCTCCGAAAAAGATCCCAGACGCGACACAATTAACGCAATGATTTTGTCACTTTTTACCCGCATCGCTCTTGCTGACTTCGATGGAATAAAATTATTTTGTTGGATAATCGCTTCAACTCTTTCACGTACTTGTGGACTGACGCTATTTTCATTGTTTAATACCCGCGAGACTGTTGATTTACTGATATTAGCCAAGCGAGCGATATCTTTTATTGTTAATTTATTCGACATGATATCTCATAAAAATATTATTGAGGTCTTTAGTTTCTTACAAAAATATTGTAAGAAACTAAATTTATATTGTTAATAATTATGAGCTTTAACCTGTGGTCGTAAGAAGATAGCAGGAAAAGCAACCAAAGCCATCATCCAGAAAATGCCACTGTGCAGATAATCATACATAAATCCGGCAATTACCGTCATGACAGCGATACCGCCCCCCATTGCCAACGCGGAATAAGCTGCTTGCAAACGCACAATTTCCCCTTCCTTTCTCGCACCAATAAAACGCATTGCCGCCAAATGGCAGACAGTGAACGTACCACAATGCAAGATTTGAACGATAATCAACACCGGTAATGAGGTGAATGTTCCCATCAATCCCCAACGAATAACACCACAAATACCAGAAAGCAGCAGAAGATTACGGGCGCTCCAGCGTCGAAATAATTTATTACTCAGAGTAAAAATAATCACTTCAGCCACTACGCCCAATGACCAGAGATAACCGACTACCGAGGCAGAATAACCCGCGTTTCCCCAGTAAATTGCGCTGAAACTGTAATATCCCGCGTGGGCGCCCTGCAATAAAGCCACACATAACAGGAATCGACGTACCGATTTTTCAGACAACAACTGTTTAAATGACACAACATCCACTTTAGCGGATTTTGCTTCACCAACCGGCATGATAGAGGGCCGAAGTAATGTCACCAATAACGTAGAGAAGACGCTACACAATATCGTGATGAGGATGGCACGATGGCCCCAGACAGAGATTAATTCCCCGGTTAATGCTGAACTGATAATAAAGGCAATTGAACCCCAAACCCGTATTTTGCCGTAATCAAAAGGAAATTGCTTTTGCCATGTTCCCGCCAACGCATCACTCAATGGCATCATCGGCGAAAAAAATAGGTTGAAGCCAATCATAACGAACAGGAGCCATGCCCAATGATTTCCTAATGCAAAGCCAACAACGAAAATAAAGGTTATCAATGCTGATATACGCAGTGCAGAAATAAGTTTTGCGGGATCTTTAACTGTAGGCGCAATCAATAAACTGCCTAAAAAACGGGAAATTAAGCCTACACCTAATATAACCCCGATCATATCGTGCTCTATACCTTCACCCTGGAGCCAGGTTGCCCAGAAAGGTAAAAATATCCCGTAAGAAAAGAAATATGTGAAGTAATCTAACGCCAGCCAGCGCGTCGATCGAATAACCATTAGTCCCCCTGGTAAAAAATGCAAAAAACCCGCCCTTAACTAACTTAGGTAGCTCAAGAAATTAGATATTGAGAGTTATCTTGAAATGGATATTCCCCAAGGGAATATCCACACATCACTCTTCAATTTCTCACTTAAGCAAACAATGTTAGCCGGAGCAGGTTTTATACCCGTCATCTTTCAAGTTGCCTCTTTGTTGGCTGCGCTCACTCACCCCGGTCACATAGTTCCCTATGCTCCCGGGGATTCGCTCCCTTGCCGTCGCGATGCATCTTGAAATCCATTGGGTATATAATGACTTATTAAAATTTTAATTTATGCGTAAACCGGATATTTTGCGCAAATAGTCAAAACTTTCTGCTTAATGGCTTCAATGGTCGCTTCATCATTGATGTTGTCCAATACATCACACATCCAGCCAGCCAATTCACGTGCTTCAGCTTGCTTAAAACCACGACGGGTAATCGCAGGTGTACCAATACGCACACCAGAAGTCACAAACGGGCTCTTCGGATCATTAGGCACGCTATTTTTGTTTACCGTGATATTTGCACGACCCAACGCAGCATCAGCATCTTTACCAGTGATATTTTTATCAACCAAATCCAACAGGAACAGGTGATTTTCTGTACCACCAGATACCACTTTGTAACCACGCGCCAAAAACACTTCAACCATAGCTTTCGCGTTATCAGCAACTTGATGTTGATACGCTTTGAATTCTGGTTCCATTGCTTCTTTCAATGCCACCGCTTTACCTGCAATAACATGCATCAACGGCCCACCCTGACAACCAGGGAACACAGAAGAATTGAGCTTTTTGTACAGCTCTTCGTCGCCGCCTTTCGCCAGGATCAAACCACCACGTGGACCGGCCAGTGTCTTATGCGTCGTGGTAGTGACGATGTGAGCATGAGGAACCGGGTTCGGGTACACGCCTGCGGCGATCAAACCAGCAACATGCGCCATATCAACGAACAGATAAGCACCAATGCTGTCTGCAATTTCACGCATTTTTGCCCAGTCAACCACACCGGAGTAAGCCGAGAAACCACCGATAATCATTTTTGGCTGGTGTTTCTGAGCTTGTGCCGCGATATCGTCATAATCGATTTTACCGCTTTCATCGATGCCGTAAGGCACAACGTTATATAGCTTACCAGAGAAGTTAACTGGAGAGCCGTGAGTCAAATGACCGCCATGCGCCAAATTCATCCCCAGAACCGTATCGCCCGGTTGCAATAAAGTCATATAAACTGCCGCATTCGCCTGAGAACCAGAGTGTGGCTGAACGTTGGCATAATCAGCGCCAAACAGCGCCTTAGCACGATCGATAGCTAATTGTTCAACAACATCGACATATTCACAACCGCCGTAGTAGCGCTTACCCGGATAACCTTCAGCATATTTGTTAGTGAGTTGAGAGCCCTGTGCCTGCATAACTCTTGGGCTGGTATAGTTTTCAGAAGCAATTAATTCGATATGTTCTTCCTGACGAACAACTTCCTGCTCCATCGCCTGCCATAGTTCGGGATCATAACTAGCAATATTCATTTCACGCTTTAACATTGGGTTCTCCTGACTCAGCTAACTTCTCTTCAAAAACACCCCAAGGGGCCGAATGGCACACAGTGTAAACCCTTTTCACCGAATGAGATAGTCTTGACAAAATATTTTACGCAAACGATTGCATATCTATTGCAAGCAAGGTATCTGCGCTAAATAACGTAATGAAAATTGCGCTGTATTTTTCCTCTTCGTCGGAATTTATGACCTAAAATAAACAATTACTTAGGGTAAATATCTTTTAGGCATGTTTTTCTCACCATAAAGACCGCCTTCTATATTTACAAAGCCCCAAAAAGGGTATAAATTGTATTTAAAATACATGTTATAACTTTCATTACCCACTTGAAAGAAATTCAGGAGCTTCACCATGCTGGATAGCCAAACTATTGCAACTGTCAAATCAACTATTCCCCTACTTTCTGCCACTGGTTCAAAACTGACAGCACACTTCTATGAGCGGATGTTTAAACATAATCCTGAGTTGAAAAATATTTTTAATATGAGCCATCAACTTAATGGCGATCAACGTGAAGCCTTGTTCAATGCGATCTGCGCCTATGCAGCCAATATTGATAACTTAGAGATGCTACTGCCGGCAGTGGAAAAAATCGCTCATAAACACGCTAGTCTGAATATTCAACCAAAGCATTATCAGATTGTCGGTACTCATCTGTTGGCAACGTTGGATGAAATGTTCCAGCCGGGAAATGAAATTCTGGATGCCTGGGGAAAAGCTTATGGCGTACTCGCTGATGTTTTTATCAATCGCGAAGAGCAAATCTATCATAGCGGCGAATCAACCGATGGCGGTTGGCGTGGTCTGCGTCCATTCCGTATCAGCAGGAAAGAGCTAAAAAGCGATGTCATTTGCAGCTTTGAATTTGTACCACGAGATGACGGGAAAGTGATGGATTACAAACCTGGTCAGTATCTGAGCATTTATCTGGAAGATGATAGTTTTGCTAACCGAGAAATTCGCCAGTATTCATTGACGGCGGCGCCAAACGGTTCCAGCTACCAGATTGCAATTAAACGTGAGCCGCAAGGAACTGTTTCCAACCATATGCACGATAAGATGCAAGAAGGCGATACCGTCTGGCTAGCCGCCCCACGCGGTGATTTTTTCCTTGATATTAAACCAGAAACGCCGGTTACATTGATTTCTGCCGGTGTTGGCCTGACTCCCATGATGAGTATGTTGCATCACCTCCACCAGCAAAATCACAATAGCCAGATTAACTGGTTACATGCGGCGGAACATGGCGGCCATCACGCGTTTAGCGATGAAGTCGCAACAATAGCGCAAACAATGCCAAATTTTGCTAGCACAATTTGGTACCGCGAACCAAGGGATGAAGATCAACAAGGTATTCATTATCAACACCAAGGTTTTATGGATCTGACAGTTCTAAATGAAACATTGAAAACAGAAGGAATGCATTTCTATTTCTGTGGTCCAGTTCCCTTTATGCAATATGTAGCGAAACAGTTATTGGATATGGAAATTGATCAACAATTTATTCACTATGAATGCTTTGGTCCACATAAAGTGATTTAAATTTCCAGCTTAATATTAAAAATATTATACGGTGATAATAGCCAATATAGTGAATTAAACAAAAACTATATTTAAAGGCTCTAATATTCATGTGTATTGAATGTATTTAATGTGGCTGAAAAAACCAATTCATTACTATTTTAGATGACTTTATGGCGTTTATTTATCAATGGCGGTAATAACTTTACCGCCATGTTCTGTCGTATCTCCCAACAGAATAACTACTTTTGACATTAAAGTTCTCCCTCGTTTTTCCATTGGTAAATAACCTGAATTCTGGATAAGAAATTGAACTCAGGTTAATTAAGTTACTTGAATATCTCATACATTTACACCATTAACTCTTTTTAACAAAAAATTACACATATTAAAACTATTAACCTTGATATCCATCAGATCAAAATATAAATTCATATTAATATTTGATCACAAATAAGACAGGCGTAAGTCAGGTATGAAAAATATGTAATTTATGGAGAAATAAGTATGGCAATATCCAACAGCGGTAAGATGTGCCCGGCCGTAACCTCAATTAATTGCACGATGGAAATAGGCATCTTTCCCGCCGATGAAGATCCCTGTTATCTGGCGAGAAAAGCCGAATATGCCCTGCGTATGCCCGCAATGATTATCACTAAGCTGGGCGCTATTCGCTTTCTTAATCAAGTCATTATGAGTGGGTTGATTAAGGTTGAAGAACTCAAACATGACTTCCTGTGGCCCTATAAAGCAGAAGTGGTGTTTGCTATCAGAGGGAAGAAAGATGTTCCTCTGCCTATGCTAGCGACCAGTCAAGCCTCTAAACAACGTTATGGCGATAATTTACCGCAATCCAGTAACCCATTTGCCCGGCCTTCTGCCGACGATGTGGAGAAATTTGGCATTAAGCGTATTCGCCGCCCCGATATTATTTTGGTTAAAGATGAATCTCTGCGCTGGCCGGGCAGAAATGCCACCTATTTCGATGGTTCTGTGCATCCCAATAATCTGAAAATGCTGATTGAGGTGAAATTTCCGGGGGACTCCCTCAGTAAAGGACAAGAAACAGATTATATCCGGATTGCTACCCGTGACCACTTTGGGGTGATGCGTGTCGACGATAGCCGCACAGAAGAGCAAAAACAGTACGATGAAGCGTGGCGAAAACATTATCAACCCGGTTCCCAACACTATAAAAATCCGATACCACTGGCCCCGCTGCCGCCCGGTTCACCGCCTGATGAAACTTTACCCATCCCTCCCGCAGAAGGCGTGCCGGGAACCATTCCGCAACCCCTGACAAAAAATCCACCGCTTCTCAGCACCTCTCCTTGGTCTTTTTTACCCAGCTATGAAGACTGGGTTATCCTCGGACAGGAAGTAGCTGGCCTGACAGAACAGGGACTAGATTATATCCGTAACAGTACCCGCGAACTCCTTGCCCAGTTTGGTACTTGGTTCAATCAAGCCGGCAAGTGGGTGTGTGAAGAGATTATTGATCCGATCACTCATCAAGTCAGCTACGCGTTTTCCTGGGTCAGTGAACAAACGGGGAAAATCGTGACCTGGACGGAGAGTGAGATAAAAGCCCAGTGGCAGACGGTACAACAGGGCTCAGATATCACCCTGGAAGAGCTAAAAAACATTAGCTGGATGCAAATATTAAAAGAGGTGGGTGAAGGAATGCTGGAACTAGTTGTGATCATTGCCGAAGTTGCCGTTGTTATCCTGGTCACCGTTGCTGTCGCTGCCGCGCTGATTGCACTGGTGGAAATTTTAGCTGCCGCCGCCGCAGTGAGCACCGCAGCATTAGATGCTGTCCTGACAATATTGGCAAGTATGACATTCGCCACCGCTTCATAATTAACGGAGAGAATATGGACACTTCAGATTACTTTACCCAGTTGAGATCACAACTGACCTCTTTTCTTTTTCTCAATGCCGATGGGCTGACTGTTTCCCGCCTGGGTCTCTCGATTACCCTGTTTTTTAAACAGGGCTACACTCAAGAGAAAAAGCAACGCATTCTGGCCTGCTATCGCCGTTTTCGCGAGGAGTTTGGTACTCACCTGCGTTTTCATACTCATGAATTAAAGGGGCTAAAAAAATATTCACCGGAAAATATTGTGAAAGTCGAAGAAGGCATTCTTAATCAGAAAAAAAACCAGCCCTCTAGTTGGGATGTTAGTGACGCTAGAAATCTCTATGAAGCCCCTCGCTATCTGATGCATTATCTGGATTCCGATGAAGATGATGGTGACGACAGTAGCTCTTACCTAAGTCTGGTGCTGCCTTGGGATTATTTGAAAAAACAAGAGGGCATGACTCACTTTATGGCTTGGCTGAATTTTCTATGTGAACAGCTTGAACCTGACTGGGGAGATTGTGGTTACTGTCTGGTCTTACCCAGAGATTACCATGACTATTTTCCCTTAGAGTACCAACTGGCCCTGCGCTACCCTTCATTGCAAGTCAATTCCACTGTTCACACCACGCTGGATGATTATGCCCACTCTATCCGAAGCATTAACTGGATCACCCTGCTATCCAAACGCTTTGTAGAACGGTTGGGAGGGGAATCATGGATACGCCACACGCTGGCCCGCCACCTCTACCCGGATGTGGTGATTACCCCTTACTCCAACGGTCTGATGATCCGCGCCGGTCAATACCCAGACTTAACGCCGCTACCGGGCAGTGTCCCGGAGAGTTATTTTGCCATTAACCAACTGATACGTCCGATACGTTTTGTTCCGGGAGAAGGTGATTCACTGCATTTCTATGGCGAGGGTCATTTTAATTCAACTTCCACACAAGCCTGGTATGCCCGTTATGACCGGGGACCGCTGCAAGTAACCCCTTTGAGAAGTAACCATCCGGCACTGGTCAGCGGGATCTGGCAAACCGATAGCTTGCCTGGTCGACAGTACTTCTTTGCTCAAGGGGCGATGGCTTTTGATGCTCCAGATTCAGAACCGGGTACAACCGTATGGCATCTGATACGAGAAGCGGCAAATATGTGGGAATAACAGATTATCCACCGCCTCATAGGCGGTTTCACATAGTAAATGCAACATAATTACGCTGCGAGTAAACCAGTTCGTATTCCTTTAAACAATTATTTAATTAACCACATCCCTGATTATGGCTGATTAATATATTTATCTAATCTTTATATTATATTGACAGGGTTTTTACTGCATGCTCAATATTTTCTATAATTAGCCAATATCTTAATTCTATATGCCAATATCCTATTTTGCTTTAGCGATTAACTATCGAAAACTCCGGCGATTTTTATCGAGGGTGACCATAGATTTTATCCGCCTATCACCACCCCCAAAATTTAAATTGGACTAAATCGCCTCTTCGTCCTGCTCACCAGTACGGATACGCACAACACGCGCCACGTCGAATACAAATATTTTACCATCGCCGATTTTTCCGGTCTGTGCAGTCTGCATAATAGTTTCAACACAAGTATCGACAATATCATCCGGCACGACAATTTCGATTTTCACTTTTGGCAGAAAATCCACCATATATTCCGCACCGCGATACAGCTCAGTATGCCCTTTCTGGCGCCCAAAACCTTTTACCTCGGTTACCGTCATTCCGGTGATACCCACTTCCGCCAGAGCTTCACGCACATCATCCAGCTTGAAAGGTTTGATAATCGCATCAATCTTTTTCATGAAGTTTTCCTGTTGTTACCAATTTTTACGGCCGAAACCAGAGGTAATCGGGTAGCGTCTGTCTTTACCAAAATTACGGTGCGTAATACGCGGACCCACCGGAGCTTGACGACGTTTATATTCGTTAATATCAACCAAACGAACCACTTTACGTACAATCTGCTCATCAAACCCCGCTGCCGCCAGCTCATCAACCGACTTATCCTGTTCCACATAACCTTCTAAAATATCATCCAGAATGTCATAAGGCGGTAAACTGTCCTGATCAAGCTGCCCAGGCGCCAATTCCGCCGATGGCGGACGATCAATGACTCTTTGAGGTATCGCTGGAGAAACAGTATTACGATATTTTGCTAATTCAAATACCAACGTTTTCGGTACATCTTTCAGCGCATTAAAACCACCCGCCATATCACCATATAATGTGGAATATCCCACCGCTGATTCACTCTTATTACTGGTCGTCAGCACCAGACGATGGCGTTTATTAGACATCGCCATCAGAATAACGGCACGGCAACGCGCCTGTAAATTCTCTTCGGTGGTGTCTTTGACCGTACCCGCAAATAGCGGTTCAAATTGTGCCATAAATGCATCAAACATCGGTTCGATCGATACCACATTAAACTCAACGCCCAACATGTCAGCTTGTTCTTTAGCATCTTCTATACTCATTTCAGATGTATAGCGGAATGGCATCATAACGGCCTGAACATGATCCTTACCCAATGCATCAACAGCAATTGCCAATGTTAAGCCAGAGTCAATCCCCCCGGATAAGCCCAACAACACGCCTTGAAAACCATTTTTGCGCACGTAATCATGCACTGAAAGGACTAATGCCTGATATACCTGTTGCAATGGCGGTAATTCAGGCGCCGGATTAACCATAGGTTCAATCGTTAATTCATTAAAGCGGCATTGTTGGATTTGTTCATTAAATGCGGCTAACCGATGAGTCACTTCACCATTTGTATTAAAAACTTTAGAACAACCATCGAAAATCAACTCATCCTGACCACCAACCTGATTAAGATAAATCATGGGTAAATCTGTACGTTGGCAATGTTCTTTAATCAGTTCATAACGAATATAAGGTTTTTCACGATTATATGGAGAAGCATTGATAGAAAGAATTAAGTCTGCACCCGCCTGTTTTAAGGCATCAATCGGTTCATCAAACCATAAATCCTCACAAATCAATAAGCCGAGATTATAGCCCTTAAATGGCACAACACAGCTTTGATCGCCCGCTTTAAAATAGCGTTTTTCATCAAAAACGCCATAATTTGGCAACCGTTGTTTGAAATAACGGGCCAAAATTTTCCCTTGCCAGAATAAGGAAAGCGCGTTGTAAATCTCTCCGTCCTGCTCCCAAGGATGACCAACTAAAATAGCCGTTTGACAACTGGCCGCCTGTAAACGCGCTAATTGCTCACGGCAACGCTGATGAAAATCAGCCCGGAATAATAGATCTTCTGGAGAATAACCGGATATCGCCAGTTCAGAAAACATCACCAAATCAGCGCCTTGTTGCTGTTGTTCCTGTACTGTCTGCAACATACGTTCACAGTTGCCTTCAATGTCGCCAATCATCCAATTAAGCTGTGCAAGGACAATATTAAGAGTACGGCTCATAAAATTTGGCTCTCCCAAACCACTAATCTTTATACCAGTGTAAAAACTTCCTGAGCAGCAGAAAAGTTATTCTTTAAAATCATTCGCATCCAATTCATGGCGCGCCAGTAATTTGTAGAATTCAGTCCGGTTACGTCCCGCCATACGCGCCGCATGAGTCACATTCCCTTTGGTCATTTGCAGTAATTTACGCAGATAATTCAGTTCAAACTGATTTCTGGCTTCTACAAACGTGGGTAACGCTGTATTTTCCCCTTCCAGCGCCTGCATGACCAAAGCTTCACTAATAACCGGCGCGGTAGTGAGCGCAACACACTGTTCAATCACATTAACAAGCTGACGCACATTGCCAGGCCAACTTGCCGCCATCAGGCATTTCATGGCATCAACGGAGAAACTACGGACAAAAGGTTTATGGCGCTTCGCTGATTCACGCAACAGATGATTTGCTAATAAAGGAATATCTTCAACCCGGCCATTCAAAGCAGGGATTTTCAAGTTCACCACATTTAGGCGGTAATAGAGATCTTCGCGAAACTCATTTTTTGCCATTGCCTTCGGTAAATCACGGTGAGTCGCGGAAATAATCCGTACATCGATATCCAGATCGCGATTACTTCCGAGCGGGCGTATTTTACGTTCCTGCAATACCCGCAATAATTTAACCTGCAAAGCCAGCGGCATATCGCCGATTTCATCAAGAAACAGCGTTCCCCCTTGTGCAGTAAGAAACAGCCCTTCACGGCTACTGACCGCGCCGGTAAATGCCCCTTTGGCATGACCAAACAGTTCTGACTCAAGGAGTTGTTCCGGCAAAGCACCACAGTTAATCGCGATAAATGGTTTTTTCGCCCGAGGGCTGGCGCGGTGAATTGCCTGGGCTAACACTTCCTTCCCGGTACCACTCTGACCGTTGATCAGCACGCTTACATCAGATTGCGCGACCATTCGCGCCTGCTCCAACAAACGCAACATAACAGGACTGCGGGTAACTATCTGCTCCCGCCACTGTTCATCACTGGCGGGCGTGGTTAACGCCAACGCGCCATCAATCGCTTTATAAAGCGCATCCCGATCAACCGGTTTAGTCAGAAAACTAAAGACCCCCTGTTGAGTGGCCGCCACGGCCTCTGGAATTGAGCCATGAGCCGTCAGAATAATAACCGGCATGCCCGGTTGTTGCTTCTGGATTTCAGCGAACAGCGCCATACCATCCATTTCATCCATACGCAGGTCGCTGATCACCAAATCGATTTTTTCTTTAGTTAACAGTTTCAACGCTTCACCGCCACTTTCTGCGGTTGTGACACGAAAACCTTCACTGGTAAGACGCATTCCCAACAATTTCAACAAACCAGGATCGTCATCAACCAGAAGAAGATGGGCTGGCTTACGCGCTGTCATGGTGCTGCTCCTTTATCTGATTCAGAGGTATTGTTTGGCGTACTGTTTTTGTTAGGGTTAGGTAATGTCGTCGCTGGCGTTTCAGCATGTTTATCTGAATTGCCTGATCCAGTACTTCCCTGATTTTGCTTACGGGAAGAGAGCTGACGCTCAATATCCGTCAGGTTTTCCAGTTTACGCGAAGTTTCTTGTAGCTCAAATTCCAACCGTGCGCGACTTTCACGCAGACGATCAAGTTTATTATCCGTATCTGCCTGTAATTTTTGGAATCTTGCTCGCTCCTCAGCCACGGCAATTTGCTGAACCTGCTGTTCGCGCCATAACTGTAACAACGACCGCAATGAATCTGGGAATTTCAACCGGTATTTGTTGAGATTTTCAACTATTTTCCGACGCTCAGACAGCGTAGGCCCGGCACTGTTAAGTAAGATACTTTGTTTAAACGCCATATCCCAAGTAGCCGGAAGCATGTATTTCGCCATATTACGTGCTTTCGCTGATGTCAGGCGATCTGAACAGCTCATCAATCGCAACCAGTAAAGCGCATTCTCAATCGACGACGACGTCTCTAAATCCCACATTAACTCACACTCTGCAATGCGGTAATCCGTTATCCGTTGCTCTGGTATTACCATTTGCGTCACTGCCGTTAAATTATTATTAACCGGATTTTTGACGCAACCCGCCAATAAAAAAGCGACGAAGATCAGCAGCATCATGCTAAAACCCCAAACTGAAACTCGTGGTAATAACAATCTGGCAACCAACACGTTTTTCCCAAGTTGTACTGCAATATTCTGCCGATCCGTCTTTTGTACAAAACGGTAAGTAGACCTGTTATGCATTATTTATTCATTCTCAGCAGCTAATGGCAATTTAATACGAAAACATACGTCAGCAAATTCGCTCTGAATTAATATCAGTTCGCCCCCCATACGCTTAATACAATCCTGCGCAATACTTAGCCCAAGACCGCTGCCTTTCACAGCGCCTTTACGCTGGAGCGTTCCCTGATAGAACGGTTCAAAAATCATACTGCGTTCCGATTCAGGAATTGGCGTACCTGTATTAGCAACATTAATCTGAACATATTTGCCAACCTGACGACTTGAAACCCAGATGTTACCGGATTCGGCGCCATAGTGCACCGCATTAGAGTAGAGATTATCGATAACCCGCATTAATAGCGTAGGCTCTGCCCATAAAATATCAGCATCAAGCTGAGTTTCCGTCCGAATATTCTTCGATCTCGCAGGTAAGCTGTGCGATAAAACCACTTCATTAACAATTTCCCGCAGAGAAATCTGCTGTTGTTCCGTCGGGCCATCCGCCAGTTTACGGTTATAATCCAATAATTGCTCGATCAATTGCTGTAAATGTTTACTACTATTATCAAGAATAGCAACCACTTCTTGCTGATCGGCCGTTAATGGCCCTGCCACTTCATCAGCCAGTAATTCTGTTCCTTCTCGCATACTTGCCAGCGGTGTTTTTAGTTCATGGGAAATATGACGTAAAAACTCATGGCGCTGTGATTCCAGCCAGGCTAAACGTTCACTAAGCCAGATAATCCGCTGTGCTAAAGAACGGAGTTCTCGCGGCCCCTTAAAAGAATCTATACGCACGCCCAATGATTGTCCTTCTCCCAATCGGTTAATCATGCGCTCAATCCCTTTAACCGGTCCAATAATCATGCGGGTAAATAACGCGACCAATAACGCACTCAGTAGAAATAAAATAAGACTCTGCCAGCCAAAAAATTGCCCTTTTTCAGCAATATCTCTCTGTAGCTGTTCTCCCCGGCTGAAAATAATATCACGGGTAGCCTGTACCATCTGGCTATTAGCATTGGAGAATTGCTCAAGTAATTGAGCGGCAGGTTGGGTAGGTTCACTATTAAGACAAGCAATCTTTGTCAATTGCGACAATAAACTGTTAAGCGTCTTAATATATTTTTGATCATCAAGTATCGCCATCTGATCTTTCAGCATCTTAAGGTATTGCTGATATTGCCTTTGGTAGAGGTTTTCCAGCGTCTTATCCCCTAACACACAATATTGGCGGTAGCTACGCTCCATCTCCAACGCAATACCTGTCATAGCCTCACTGCGGCGGGCATCCGCTAGCGTGGTACGGTTTATATCAGCCGCTTGCTCACTAAGTTGATCAAGACTTTGATAAGCCTGATAAGCCAAAACCAACAGCGGCAATAACACCAGCCAGAAGGCCATGACAACTAATTGGCGCAATGAGCGCGGAAATAAACGCCATTTTTTCAAGGAAATCATCTCGTAACCTGTCAGTACACCAATGCTAACCGACAAAGGGCAGATAGAAAAACCCATCGGCTGATAAATTCTGCTGTGACTGAAAATCAGTTTAGACGCAAACAGTACAAAGGGGCAGGTAAACACCTGAGCGATGACGGCGGGATAACAGTTTTTGCTACTATCCCGCCAGTGAGGATTTATGCCTGTTGTTTATCTACAGTCAGGCATAGGTGGTGCCTCACTCCACGTGTCGCCCGATGTTTGATAAGGCTCGAAAGCGATATCACTGAGTTGGACGGTAGGCACCTTACTCTGGCATCATTCGATAGTTTATGTGGCATTTCTCCACCTAAATGTGGGCCGACATAAGAAGTTGAATGAGCAACTGTGCCAGTTTAATGCAGATTTTATGCCAATATTAAAATTTTAATCATAACTAGCTGTTTTTACTTTACAAAAAATTAAACGTAACGTTTCAGCGACCAAACGCCTTATTTTCCGGTATGAGTGAAATTTATTTTTTGTCGCCAATTAAAGACACCTAAAATCATGCAAATAAAAATATATTAAAATCAAAAAGTTAAATGTCTCCTTTTTGAGACACCTATAACGCATGTTTGTCGGGTCATTGAGACAATAGAACAACTGAGCATCTAAATGCCTAGGAATTCACTGATATAAGACTTTCACATCTGAATCACCAGCACTGATATCATGTCAACGGTCTATATATTTGCCTGATATCTGGCCTTTATCAGCCAATGATGTACCATCGTAGATAGAGGCAAAAAGGTCTCTATTCGGGGGAAAATATGTGTCAAGCCCAAAACGGGGAACCGCTATATGTGGTTCAAGATTTTACTCAATTTGAAATGCAGCAAGAACAAATAGCCTTGCTATACCTACTCTCTTTTGCTGAAAAGGATATAAAATCAGGACGAGTTGTGTCATCTAATACACTGCGAAATAACCTACGGAATTTGGCCAACAATGACTGACAAAAGGGTAAGCAGTTTCTGCTTACCCTTTTTGTATCAGTTAAAGAAGATTTGAAGGTCAATTGGGAGAAAAACTACGTTAAGGACCTAACTCATTATTTAAATTCTGATTTAATGGCCTTAACTCTCCTTTCATTTAAACGAGGTGTCATAAACTCACTTGATATGACAGCCTCCCAATTTAGAGAACTTGCCAAAACCATGCCTTATATCTCAGCTCTAAAAAAATAGACTTTACGAGCATGCTGGGTAAACATATCATCATATTAAATACCAGATTAATTAAGAAAGGACCTCACAGCAAACAAGTGAATTTAAGCAACGGGGTAATGGTCAGATAGCTTCAATAACCACCAAATCTTTTGAAAAGTATATATTCTACAGAAAGTTACAGGAATTTTCATGAGTAAGAGAAGTGATATAGAAAGAGGAAGATTGGTTTATACCGAAAAGTTAGGGTGGGTAGATGTAGGTCATGCTAAGGGAGATGATGCCAGAAAGCTAATGGCTGCTATAAATTTAGGAGATGATACTACAGAACCTTATTTTATCATTAGATATTCACAATATATGGGGTTAGGATTGAAATATGGAACATCTAAAACGACAAGATGGAAAGTGAGGAGAGGGTTGTCTTTACATGATAAGCGAAGAGTTGCTCTTACTATTATGATGTATACAAGCCATTTATTTGAATTTCATCAGGACTCCTTTCCTTTTAATTGGTATACGGATAGCGGATATAGTGGTGAAGATTTAGTTTCTAACTTACTTGGTTTTTATCAGGCTATAAATCAAATAGACTATTTATCTCGGCTTAATCCTGTAAACAAAAGTAACGCATTAAAACGATGGGACTACTATGGCCCTATAGGTAAATATAAAAATAAAATGTTCAAGCCTTTGCTGTTCCCTGATCCTGAAAAATATCCTAACAACGCCAGGCCTTATTATTCGTCCTTACCAGAATTTATGAGCACTATACCACCCATAACTGATATAGATAGAAATCAAATATTAATACATATTAAAGATATAACTGGATATAACATAGGTATAGAAAGAGATGTTGGCATTGAAATTGAATAACTTTCTAAAGAGAACATTCATCATATTGGTTTGCTTTGGGGTAATTTCAATTATCCCTATTTTATTTGTGAATGTTAACTTTTCATATACGAAAAATGACTTTATTAAATATAACATATTTACTTTTGATGAAATTAAAAGGATGCCATTTATTTCGAGTGATTATATTATTTATTACGACTCACCAGATGGAACAAAACCAATGATTAATGAAATTGTATTTTCTAATGTCAATCCAAATCGTAAAATAGAACTAATAAACTACATTGAAAATATAGGATTCCTAAAAAATAAAGATGATTATTGGCATAAAGGTAATGTTTTCATAAATATAAAACAAAATGACACAGAGCGTACTATTTTGTTTTCAGTTGAGAAGAATTAGGAAATATTATTTCCTAGTATCTAGGAGGGAGAATTCCACAGATTTTGTTAAAAAACCACCTGATTACCCTAACTGCTTACCAGAATTACGGAAAACTTTCAGCCACAGCTCATCTTCGTTCCATTCATTTGGATGCCATAAATTTCTGACAATGTATTTTGGCGTTCCATAAAAAATATACTCAAACTTAAATTATCATTAAAAAATTCTATTTTTTAACATTTTTTAGATGAAAATAACACCAAAATGTATAATATGCACTCAATTTAGACTATATTTTTATGAATACTATTTAAAAAACATCTTAAAAATGCGCCAGAAATGTCTTAAAAACACCCGAATTAAGCTTATTTAATACAAATTCCACCTTACACTATTGCCTGATTAAACTATTCGAGTTGTAAATTTAATTTTATGTTCTAGCATTATTGGAGACTTCCACCTATATCGAGTTAAGAGTAATATTCACTATGCAACGATATTTTTATTAATTAGAAAAGGGTAAATAGAAATGAAAGTTATTGTTATTGGAGCAAGCGGTACAATAGGAAAAGCAATCTCGGAAGAATTAGAAAAAAATCACGAAGTCATTCGTGCTGGAAGGAATGGTTTAGATGTTATAGTTGATATCACTTCCATTGATAGCATTAAGCGTATGTATGAAAAAATTGGAAAAGTTGATGCCGTAGTCAGTGCAACAGGTAGCGCGCATTTTGGATCAATTTCAGAATTAACTCCAGAGTTAAATGAAATAGGAATCAACAGTAAACTTAAAGGCCAAATTAACTTGGTACTGTTAGGGATGGACTATATTAACGATGGCGGAAGTTTTACTTTAACAACTGGAATTATAATGGACGACCCTATCCTACAAGGAGCATCAGCAGCTATGGCAAATGGTGGTGTCAAGGCATTTGTAAAATGTGCCGCAATTGAAATGCCAAGGGGAATACGCATAAACAGCGTTAGCCCTAATGTCTTACAGGAATCATTGGATAAATACGGTGAGTTTTTCCCAGGTTTTAACGCTGTTCCTGCAAGCCGTGTAGCTCTTGCTTTTAGGAAAAGTATCGACGGAGCTCAAACCGGACAAAACTACGAAGTTTATTAATTTAGAAAAAAGAATATAAATAATGTTTCATAATTCTACTACACATGGCCTTCTTCAACTCATTATTATAGATAAAATTATGAGTAATATAAGATGGCAGGCGACTTCTGCCCTGCCTGCGCCGAATCTATTTTGGATGCTGCGGAATCAGAACGCGTCATGTGCGAAATGCGGACATTCTCGAAGCAAGTCAACGCGGCCATAGTCGATCCCAAGTTCATTGCCAGAGTACGTAAGAAGCTCGCGCTTGATCAGCGGGAAGCTTCTGAAAGCTTCGGCGGCATCATCAATGCTTTCTCGCGCTATGAAAACAGCAAGGCCAAGCCATCTCTAGCTTTAGTGAAGTTGCTTAAAGTGTTGGATCGTCATCCCGATTTACTCTCTGAGGTCAGGATGATGTGATTCTTTCTATTCGTTCTATTGGACTCCAACCCCTTATTATAGGTCTATCCTCAAACAACACGACTGGGATCGAAATCGGTTTATCTATCAACTTCGTATTCGACAAAACCAGCTCATTTCCATATGCTCAATATATAAGTTTAAAAAATTTGTATAATTATATTAGCCAAAACGTGAAAAACCTTTCTATTTAGATTCATTACCAGGCCATCCAAACATAGCCGTTTATACCTCTGGATGGAACGCTAAAACAAATAAAAAAATGGCTTCAATTGTGATCTTATATCAATTACGAAATAAAGAATCTCAATGAAGCCAATCAATACTATCGTTTAAAAAACCACCTGATTACCCTAACTGCTTACGAGCGTTACGGAAAACTCGCAGCCACGGGCCATCTTCGCTCCACTCATTTGGATGCCAGGAGTTATTTACCGTGCGGGATACCCTTTCTGGATGCGGCATCATCACGGTTGCTCGGCCATCAAAGCTAGTCACTGCGGTAATGCCATTCACTGAACCATTCGGGTTAGCGGGATAGTTTTCCGTGACCTGACCATAGTTATTCACATAACGCAGCGCCACTAACTGGCTGCTTTCAAGCATCTCAAGATGCTGTCTGTCACGGAATTCCACTTGCCCTTCCCCATGAGAAACCGCAATCGGTATTCGAGAACCCACCATATCTTGCAAGAACAGTGATGGGCTGTCAGTCACCTCCACCAGACTAAATCGTGCTTCAAAACGCTCTGAACGGTTACGGACAAAACGCGGCCAATGTTCGGCACCGGGGATCAACTCCCGCAAGTTAGACATCATCTGACAACCATTACAAACACCAAGCGCCAACGTATCAGGTCGTGCAAAGAAAGCCGCAAATTCATCACGAACACGCTCATTGAACAGAATTGATTTCGCCCAACCTTCACCTGCCCCCAACACGTCACCATACGAGAAGCCACCACAGGCAACCAATGTCTGGAATTGGCTCAATCCAATGCGTCCAGACAACAAATCACTCATATGAACATCAATCGCCTCAAAACCTGCTTGGTGGAACGCCGCGGCCATTTCAACATGGGAGTTAACACCCTGTTCACGCAGTACAGCCACCTTCGGCCTTACCTGCTGCAAAATGTAAGGCGCTGCAATATCTTCTGAAATATCAAAGGTCAATTTTGCATTCAGCCCAGGGTCCTGATTATCTTGTTTAGCCTGATGTTCTTGATCTGCACACTCCGGGTTATCGCGCAGACGCTGCATTTGCCATGTGGTTTCTGCCCACCACAAACGCAAAGTACTGCGATTCTGGCGATAGACTTCAGTATTGCCGCTAAAGATCACAAAATCATCACCTGCTTTGGCTTTACCCAGATAATGCACGCAATCGGCCAGACCATGTTCTGCCAAAACGCTGTCAACAAATCCTCTATCCGATGCTCGAATCTGAACCACCGCGCCCAACTCTTCGGTAAAGAGCGCAGCCAGAATATCTTCATCAAACACACTGATATCAGCGTCAATGCCACAGTGCCCGGCAAAAGCCATTTCAGCCAACGTTACCAATAAACCACCATCAGAGCGGTCGTGATAAGCCAGTAATTTTTGTTCCGCAATCAGTTGCTGAATCGCATTGAAGAAACCAGCCAATTGCTCAGCACTACGTACATCCGCGGTTTTATTACCCAGTTGACGGTAAACTTGCGCCAATGCGGTACCGCCCAATGCGTTCTTTCCTTGCCCCAGATCGATTAATAACAACACATTATCTTCATCGGTGGAAAGCTCCGGCGTGACTGTACGGCGTACATCTTCCACTCTGGCAAAAGCGGTAATCACCAGTGACAAAGGCGCCGTCATCTCACGCTCCTCGCCTTGGTCATGCCAACGGGTTTTCATCGACATGGAGTCTTTACCCACAGGAATAGTCAGCCCTAGCGCAGGACACAACTCCTCACCCACCGCTTTAACCGCCGCATACAAACCAGCATCCTCGCCAGGGTGACCCGCAGCAGACATCCAGTTAGCTGAAAGTTTAACGCGTTTCAAATCCTGAACATAAGCAGAAGCGATATTGGTCAGGGCTTCACCAACCGCCATTCGGGCGGAGGCAGCAAAATCCAGTAGCGCGACCGGCGCTCGTTCACCCATAGACATCGCTTCGCCATAGTAGCTATCAAGGCTGGCAGTGGTAACAGCACAGTCCGCAACCGGGATCTGCCACGGTCCAACCATTTGATCGCGGGCAACCATGCCAGTGACAGAGCGATCGCCTATCGTGATCAGGAAGGTTTTTTCTGCCACCGCCGGCAAATGCATAATGCGTTTCACCGCTTCCGCCAGATCGATATCCCGGCGCTCAAGGCTTTCACCTCTCGCTTTTAATGTACTGACATTGCGCAACATTTTTGGTGTTTTACCGAGCAATACATCCAGCGGCATATCGATTGGCTGGTTATCAAAATGTTCATCATTAAGCAGCAAATGACGTTCCTCTGTTGCCTCGCCGATAATGGCATAAGGCGCACGCTCACGCCGACAAATCTCTTCAAACAGCGGAAGTTGTTCCGGCGCAACAGCCAGCACATAACGCTCTTGTGATTCATTACACCAAACTTCCAGCGGACTCATCCCCGGTTCATCATTGAGAATTTTACGTAACTCAAATCGTCCGCCGCGACCACCATCACTGACCAACTCAGGCATCGCATTGGAAAGCCCACCCGCGCCAACATCATGAATAAACAGAATCGGGTTGTTTTCGCCTAGCTGCCAACAGCGATCGATCACCTCTTGACAACGGCGCTCCATTTCCGGGTTATCCCGTTGAACCGAAGCAAAATCCAGATCCGCGTCAGATTGCCCCGATGCCATAGAAGATGCGGCCCCGCCACCCAAGCCAATGTTCATGGATGGGCCGCCAAGCACAATCAGTTTCGCGCCAACGGAAATTTCACCTTTTTTGACATGTTCATCACGGATATTACCTATCCCGCCGGCCAGCATGATTGGCTTGTGATAACCACGCAATTCGCTGCCGTTATGACTGTTTACTTTTTCTTCATAGGTACGAAAATAACCCAACAACGCCGGACGACCAAATTCATTATTAAATGCCGCGCCCCCTAAAGGGCCTTCCATCATGATATCCAAGGCATTGACGATACGCTCAGGCTTACCGAAATCCTCTTCCCACGGCTGCTCAAAACCCGGTATCCGCAGATTGGATACTGAAAATCCCACCAGACCCGCTTTAGGTTTAGCGCCACGACCGGTCGCCCCTTCATCGCGGATTTCACCACCCGAACCCGTCGATGCTCCCGGCCAAGGCGAAATCGCCGTCGGGTGATTATGGGTTTCCACTTTCATCAGAATATGGGCCTGCTCCTGATGGTAGTCATATGAACCGTTTTCCGCACTGGCAAAGAAACGGCCAACAACAGATCCCTCCATCACCGCGGCATTATCTTTATAGGCTGACAGGACATAATCAGGTGTCTGCTCATAGGTATTTTTAATCATTTTAAACAATGATTTAGGCTGTGCCTGATCATCAATAATCCAATCAGCATTAAAGATTTTATGACGGCAATGTTCTGAGTTAGCCTGAGCAAACATATAAAGCTCAACATCTGTTGGATTGCGTCCTAATTTCTGGAAAGCGTCCATCAGATAATCAATTTCATCCGGGGCCAACGCCAATCCAAGTTCAATATTGGCAGTTTCTAACGCACCGCGTCCTGCTTGCAGAATATCAATGCGTTTTAACGGAACGGGTTGCTGACGAGAAAACAATTTCTCCGCCTGTTCCAATTGAGTAAAGACCGTTTCCATCATCCGATCATGCAGCAATGATGACAATATTTGCCACTGTGCATCACTCATTTCACTACTCTGGATGTAATAAGCCAGACCACGCTCCAGACGCACAACCTGGGACAGGCCACAATTGTGAGCAATATCCGTTGCTTTGGAAGACCACGGAGAAATCGTTCCCGGACGAGGTGTCACTAACAACAACGCACCTTGGGGTTCATGCTCAGCCAGCGAAGGCCCATATTTTAATAATTGTTGTAACTTCGCTGAATCAGCATCACTCAAAGGTGCATTAATCTCTGCAAAATGAACATATTCGGCATAAATATCATCCACCGGAAGTTGCTGTTCTTGACATACAGAAAGGAGTTTAGTGATACGAAATGCAGATAAAGCAGGTGAGCCACGCAGAATTTTCATAGTAATCAATTCTCTCATCTTAGAAGCAAAGCTTAATAGATGCCTAAGGGGAAATGAGCCCATTATAGAGGATTGTCACCCATGACGAAACCGTTTGCGTGACGATTATTAAAGCCTCTTATTCTATCGCCGGACCATACAAATAGTATCAATTAAGTTGCACAGCCAGTTTTTGTTCCGCAAAATGCTCAATCACTGGAAATTTAACCATAACAATATAGCGCGTTTCCACATAGCACCATACCGCGTTACACAGAGATAACCGTTTGAATAATATAAAAATAAATTATTTCGTTATCATTGTTATCGCTCTTTTTTCTGCCGCCATCATCAGTCTGAACATCAGTTGGCCGAATAAACAGCAGGAGCAGATTAACAGGATCATGACCAGAGGAGAGCTACGGATCAGCACCATTAGCTCACCTCTGATTCACCTTACCAGTAAGAAAGAACCCAATGGATTTGATTACGAGCTGGCAAAACGCTTCGCTGATTATCTTGGCGTCAAATTAGAAATTAAGTTCAGAACAAATATTAATCAATTATTCGATGACCTGGAAAAGGGTGAAGCTGATTTTCTGGCCGCCGGCTTGACCTATCATCAAGAAAGATTAGCTCAAACCCGCGCAGGTCCAGCTTACTATTCAGTCTCTCAACAACTGATTTATCGCAAAGGAACTCCACGCCCTCGCTCTTTTAAAGACTTAAAAGGTAAACTGCTAGTCGCTTCTGGTTCTGCTCATGCCAGCACATTGAAAAAGCTAAATACAGATTTTCCTGAGCTCGAATGGAAGGAGACACAGCAATATAACACTCGCGAACTACTGGAACAGGTATCAGAAGGTAAACTGGATTATACGTTAGGCGACTCGATTAATGTCGCGTTACAACAACGTACTCACCCTAATCTGGCCGTTGCTTTTGATATTAGCGAAGATAACCCGCTGACATGGTATTTAAAACGCATTGACGACTACAGCCTTTATGCTGCCATGCTGGATTTTTTCAGCCAGCTAACGGAACAAAATGTCATGCCACGATTGGAGGAAAAATATTTTGGTCACGTCAACTCATTTGATTATTTCGATACACTCTCTTTTTTAAGCGCCATCAATAATATTCTGCCTACCTATCGGCCACTATTTGAAAAATATTCCGGTGATATCAGTTGGCAACTACTTGCTGCCATTGCCTGGCAAGAGTCTCATTGGGACCCACAGGCAACCTCGCCCACGGGTGTGCGTGGCCTGATGATGTTAACCAGCCAGACAGCTAAAGGGTTAGGCGTTATTGATCGCCTTGATCCGGAAGAGAGTATTAAGGGAGGCGCGATCTATCTGCAAGATCTAATGAAACGACTACCCGAAAATATTCCTAAAGATGAGCGTATCTGGTTTGCTCTGGCTGCTTACAATATGGGTTATGGACACATGTTAGATGCCCGCAAATTGACGGCATCACAGAAAGGAAACCCTGATAGTTGGCTCGATGTCAAAAAACGGCTGCCGCTATTAAGCCAGAAAAAATATTATACAAATACCACCTATGGCTATGCCCGTGGACATGAAGCTTATCGCTATATTGAAAATATTCGCCGTTATCAGCTCAGTTTAGTCGGATATTTACAGGCCAAAGAAAACCGGAAAAAATTAATTTCCCAAGAAAACCAACCAAAATAAGTAAACAAATATAAGGCTCTAAGGAGTCAATTACAGCCATTATATATCCTCAGTTATATTATGTTTGACAGCTAATCCAACTAACCATATTAAATTCGTCAGGACACTATCTCTCCCATAGGATAAATCATGATTAATTTAGATATTAACGAACAAAATAAAATTATGGTCGTCAGCAGCCATGTATTTAGCTCGACGACGGCGAATGGTCGCGCCTTTACAGAGTTAATAGAAGCATTAAAAAAGAACAATTTCGCTGTTATCCTGGCTGCGACATTTCAAGATGGCATAGCCACAGTTTGTTCTGATTCTTCACTATGCTGTATTTTTGTTGATTGGACTTCAGGAGATAATAACTATGAATCTCATAAACAAGTTCTGGAATTACTGAAAGAAATACGCAAACACAATACAACCATTCCGGTATTGTTGACTGCGGAATATTCCAGCATCGACACGCTGACGCTTGAAATCATGGGATTGGCAGATGAATTCGTCTGGATGCTTGAAGACACGGCTGGATTTATCGCCTCTCGCGCCAGTTCACTAATTAAGAAATATTATGCCCAATTATTACCGCCTTTCACTCGTGCATTACTGCAATATACTCAAGAATCACCGGAATATTCCTGGACTGCGCCGGGACATCAAGGCGGTGTCGCGCTGACTAAGACGGCGGCAGGAAGAGAATTAATTAATTTCTTTGGGGAAAACTTATTCCGGAGTGATATTGGCATAGAAAGAAAAACACTTGGCTCACTGCTAGATCATACAGGTGCGATTAAAGAATCAGAAGAATATGCAGCAATGGTTTTTGGCGCGCATCAAAGTTATTGCGTTCTTAACGGCACTTCGGGTTCTAACCGTATTATCATGGGCGCCATTATTGGCGAGAAAGAGATTGTTATATGCGATCGCAATTGCCATAAATCCATTGGACAAGGTTTAATAATGACTGGGGCTTTGCCCATATACCTTATTCCTCAACGCAATCGCTATGGCATTATTGGTCCCATACCCAGAGATCAATTTCAACCAGAATATATCCAACAAATCATTGATGAACATCCGTTAAAAGCGATCGCGATAGACAGTAAACCTGTTTATGCGGTCGTGACCAACTGTACTTACGATGGAATATGTTATCACGCAGAACAAGCACAAAATTTACTAGCAAAAAGTGTTGATCAAATTCACTTTGATGAAGCCTGGTTTGCTTATGCTCGTTTTAACCCTATGTATAAACACCGTTATTCAATGCGTGATGACCCAAAAGATTTTGACAGTCATGGCCCGACAATATTTGCCACTCAATCTACGCATAAGATGTTGGCAGCATTATCACAATCATCGTATATCCATATTCGCAATGGTAAAAAACCCGTTGAACATTCTCGTTTCAACGAATCTTATATGATGCATTCTACAACTTCACCGCTATATTCGCTGATCGCCACTAATGAAATTGGCGCTGCCATGATGGATGGCCCACAAGGGCAAAGACTAATACAAAATGCGATTAATGAAGCCGTCGACTTCCGTCTGACATTAGCAAAAACCCATCATCAATTTAAACAAAAAGATGATTGGTTCTTCTCGCCCTGGAATGCCAGAGAGATTATCAGCTCAGATAACGGTAAATTAATTCCTTTCCATGAAGCAAACAAAGAACAATTGGCAACAGATCCTGCCTGTTGGGTATTAAAAGAGGGAGATAAATGGCATGGATTTACCAATCTATCAGAAGAATGGTGCCTGCTAGATCCGACAAAAGTCGGTATTTTGTGCCCAGGAATGAATGATAATGATGAATTGCTGGAAAATGGCATTCCAGCCGAAATTCTTTCCGCTTATCTCAGTCAGCATGATATTGTGCCGGCACGTACCACCGATTTTATTGTTCTTTGCCTGTTTTCTATCGGCGTCACCAAAGGTAAATGGGGAACGTTGATCAATGTATTGTTGAATTTTAAGAAACACTATGACGCTAACACTTCACTTAAACAATGTTTGCCAAAACTCGCGAAGCAATACCCTGAATATTATGAAAATATGGGGCTCAAAGATATTTCGGATAAAATATTTGCGTATATAAAACAATATGAAATAGATATTGAGCAAAAGAAATCATTTAGCCAATTACCTGAGATAGTGAAACTCCCCCGACAAGCACACCTTGATCATATGGGAGGCCGTACTGAACATATACCGCTTAATGAACTGGCAGGGCGCATATCGGCTGTTAGTGTCATTCCTTATCCGCCAGGTATACCAATAATCCTACCGGGAGAACGTTTTGGCGATGAACATGCTCCCCGGTTACAATATATTCGCCAGATCGGTGAATGGAATAAAAAGTTCCCAGGCTTTGAAAAAATCCTGGAAGGTGCAGAGATGATAAACGGCGAGTACCATATCTGGGTACTAAAAGAGTGAGTCAATAATATCTATTGATTTTCTTCCTGCTGTTTTCTGGCGGCTTTTACTGCTTTATGTTGCAGCCGACGTTGTTTGAAAAAAGCGCTCAACATCGTCGAACATTCCTCAGCAAGCACGCCGCTGGTAATATCAATTTGATGATTCATGCCAGGATGGCGCAATATATCAACCAAAGAACCTACGGCGCCAGTTTTCATATCACTGGCGCCATAAACCAACCGCTGTATTCGACTATGTATCATGGCGCCAGCGCACATAGTGCAAGGTTCGAGGGTGACGTATAAGGTGGTATTTATCAAACGATAATTGTGTAACTGCTCTCCCCCTTTACGTAACGCAATAATTTCAGCATGAGCGGTAGGATCATGCGCAATAATAGATTGATTCCAACCTTCCGCAACGATTTTATTATCAGCAACCAATATAGCGCCAACAGGTATTTCCCCCTGTTCTTGCGCGTTCATTGCTCGTTCTATCGCCTGCTGCATCCAATATTCGTCACTATATATTTCAATCACTACGGTATCTCATTTGATTACATCAGGGGCAATTATAACGATTTGTTTTACCTGTTTTCCAGATATATTTTCTTATTAATCCATTGGGAATATACCCTCGAGATAATTTTATATATCTATTATTACTATAATATCCAAAAAATTAATAGGGAATATATAATGCCATTCTATTCCATGACATTAACATATTCCATTTCAATAACAAGCCGAAACAAGTTCGGCTTATTATTCACTCTAAAACATTAATTAAAAACCGATTGCGAAATAATCTCCATATACATAAGTATCATTAGCAGATAACTTAATTTCAGTTCCATAAGCGTTAACTGTTCGCGCAGCAACCCAAGAATCAAAAGTATTCAACGTTCCGTTAGGTGCTGCTGACATCGGAAATATCCAATCACCAACAGGTGACATAAAAACCTTCAAACAACCATGCTTAAAAGGTGTTGGTAAAACAACCTTGTTTCTCGCTAACGGAGTAAAATTATGTCTTCCCCATTGAAGTATTAATCCACCAGGCAGTTGTTGATAACCATTAGGTGATAAGTTACCAGGAAGCTGTTTATTCATATGACACTGTAATGAATCAGTAAACGTCTGATTAAGGGTTGCCAAATCACCATTATCCAAAACATCCTTGCCACACTGCGTGGACATAAAATTAGCCACAACAGAGGCTATTGTTGATGACTGACGTAATGCTTTATTTAATACATGCGTGGTGAGACCTACTGGAGGAAATCCAGTCTGCAACTCTGGACTATTTTCATATAAATATTGAGACACCACATTAGCACCATCTTTAATAGAAAATGCTTTAAAATCATTTTTATTACTCATTTATTCCCCTTACAAAAAAATAATATATTTCATTTACTAAAAGCTTGCTTACATAAGAATTTTAAAATACAAAGCTAACATCTGTGTGCAAACAATCAATCTATTTTAACCATTATATTATTAAAGAAAATACACCAGAAAATTGTAATAACAAGGAAACAATATGATGATGGAACATAAATTTAATTAAAAATAGGATTTCAAGAGTTAATTATATTTTTCCAATATAGAAAGCATTATTTAATATCACTGATACTTCGGCACGAAAAATAATAAAATTTTTATTCCCAACCAAAAAAAAACCATCTATGAATGTATGTTAAATTAATAAATTATCTAACCCTCTTTCATTACATTTCTGGATTTCCAGTGATAAACGTAATTACTATCCCACTTTAATATTAACCAACCCCATAATCCCAGTGTCGCTTTACAATCAACCAATGCTGAACTGATATCACCAACTTTTATTGAATTTTCCATCAAGAAAAAATATCGGGCCAAATAACCCGATATTGCTACCCATTAAATCACCTGAACAAAACGACCGTTAATTAATGAGAAAATCGGTGCAACGGTAGACAAAACCGTTTCTCCATCTTCATCAACATAATAGTAGGATATTGGGGAACTTTCTGGATCTGATTTATTCACCAATCTGACCATTCTGCCCTGATTCATTATTTTAACGGTATAGTCATCCCAATTAATTGGTTTCATTTTGAAACCTTTTTCGTTGATATCACTGTAAACAGATTGATCAGCGAAAATACTCTCTTCGCTTTCATTAGTAGCCCAAGCCCAAGCTTTGAGAGATGCTTTTTGTTGTACCCGTATAGTATTCACATCTTTGGCGTTATAGGCCTGCCAGACCGCCATATAAGCCTGTTGCAATTGCTGACGCTGTTCTGAGGTATCCGTATAAAGTGTTGCCTTTATCCACTCCCATTCAGGCAAGCCACTGATTTCCACATTTCGGCTAAACCGGTATAAGGTCATATTGGGTGGAAATTTCCGGCTATTAAAGAATTTTTTATCTTTATGCCCAGCCTCTACCTTTTCTGCCTGTATCACATGACGTACCACTGGTGTACTAATAGCAGCATATTTTGCTTCATTTGCTGGTGTTATTGCCAAAGGTTGACCGTTTTTATCTATCGCTACTTCAATTACTGTCAACACCTCGCTCTTTTTACCACGCATAGTAGTTAGTTCCAGCGTGCATTTAGCTTCAGGGTTAAAGTGATTACGAGTTTTATCTGACATTTCACTTGGAGAAAACCAATCCAACGCACCAAACTCCAGACTGATTTCATTTTCACCATTAGCCATGAATAGCATAGATGCTGTACTGCCGGTACCAAATCCCCGACCTTCCCGAGCCGAATTACGGTTATCCATTCCCGTTACGCCATTAGTTTTAATATCACAAAAAGCATATTGAATATCGAATAAACTGCGGATATACAACCGCGGTTCACTCGCGTTAGCATCAGACATAGCAATCACTCCTAACCATAGTAATAACAATTTTAATTTCATTTTTTATCCTTTCATGCCTCTTTACATTCTTGGAAATCCGGTAATAAATGGGATGTTATCCATCTTAGGCTTAAAGTTAGGGTCATAACCCATTTCCCATGACGCGATTTCAGCGCCTGGAACAATCTCGGGGCGAACCACAGACCGTTCTTCTCCTATCAGATTAATTCTTAACGGGGATTCACTGGCTTTTAATGGATCGGCAATAACCCACTTCTTTTTGACTTCAAATAAGTTTTTTGTACTATCTATTTCTTTATTCTTTTTCTTTGCATCCACAACGACCTCAATTTCCGCAACAATTCCATTATGGTAGCCAGCCAGATCGATCCCTTTATCATGTTGATCAAGTTCAAAACCCGCCGCTGTTTTTACAGCCACGCCCGCTCCCATTGCGACTTCCATTATCATAATATGGGTCTTAAAGGCGACATTCATTTTTCCCTCCAGACTCAATTTCAAATCATTCTTATTACCGGCGTCAAAAGTCCACTGCTTTTGTTTATAAGCGGCACCCAATTGAAAGGACAGATTGCATGTCAAAATAATGCAACATTCCAGATCTAAATAGTTTTTATCATTTGAATTCCTGCGGGCCACCGCCTCCCTGAATTTGGCTGCCACACGCTCTATCTTGCAATACGCCGCCCCCATTTGAATGAGATCCAGTTTTGCCGTCATCCCCAAAAAAGGAGCGGCACTGAAACCCAAAAAATGGGTACGGTCATCCATCGAAGTAGTTCGGTCATAAGCATAAGCCAGTCCAATATTGATGGGGTCCACCTTGAGCTCAAGCAGTTGGTAGCTGCGGGTGCCTTTTGAATCCGGATCGGGCGCCAGGTATTGTTTGGTATAACCCAGTAGCTTTTCCACCCGATTGATGACCTCTAAATTGGGCAGGTTTTT
>NZ_JAZGJN010000240.1:0-32406 GCF_038085095.1 Photorhabdus sp. P32
CGCAGTTAGAGGCCAGTTCTGTCAAGAGTGCGGCCGAGCAGTTGGCAAGCGTCCCGCCTTTTATCGGCTGTACCTTCTCTCTGGCGTGGCAGATTTCCGCATTGCGCGCGGCGGGATGGCCCAAGGAAAATACAGAGGCATGTACCCGATTTGCGGCGGATCTGGTCGCCGCAATGGGAGCTATCGCTGAAACTTGTGAACGGTTGTTGAATAATTTTCAGGTGCTTAGGTTAAAGCCTCTGCTGAGTTCTGTCTTGGGGGAAAAACTGCTGACCGAGGTAATAACGTGGATTGGGAGGGTAAAATGCCTTGGATCTTTGGCTGGGATCGTTGGGGTGTTATGGGATGGGTATCATGCTTGGGATGAG
Source organism: Photorhabdus sp. P32 (assembly GCF_038085095.1). Classification (NCBI taxonomy): domain Bacteria; kingdom Pseudomonadati; phylum Pseudomonadota; class Gammaproteobacteria; order Enterobacterales; family Morganellaceae; genus Photorhabdus; species Photorhabdus sp. P32. The sequence continues at coordinate 369 of NZ_JAZGJN010000240.1, forward strand.
GTTTTTAATAAAGGCAATATAAGTTTGGGAATTGCCTATCTGGTCTCTGCGATAAGTGGAGGGTTATTGGTTTTCTGTTCCTTGGGGCCGGTAGGTATTGTTATTACCTTGTTGTTTTACTTTGGTGCCAATATTTATCTGGCGATGAAGAAGAAAGATGATATCCAGAAATGGTTGATGGCTTGCTTGTGGCGCAAAATTCCGGCAGGTGAAGAGGATATTCCTGTTATCTGGCCAGATAGCAGAATGGAAATGGATGCTTTTAATAAATTAATGACTTCAGCGGAGGCGTAGTTATGAAATGGAATATTTTGTATAACCCTTATAAATTGAATCGTCCTTTGACTAGGGGTGAAAGACGTGATCAACTTTGTCAGGGAAAACCAACTCAGATAACTGCTAAATATGGTCAGTATATTGTTGATCACGATACGGTAATACGTATGAATTCCACTTATATGGAAACGGTAGATAAGTATTATAGAGAGAAGGGATTCGTGAGTTTTCTTAATGCAACGGTATTTTTGGGTTACTTAGGAATGGCTTTATATTTTACTGGAAAAGCGATCTATCTATCTATTTTGAATGGAGCAATTAAAGAAAATACATTAATAGGGTTCATGATTATGATTCCTGCAACTGTGTTTTTTTTGTATTTCAGTGGCAAGTTTATCTTAAAAGAGTGGTTTGCTAAGACACACTATCCAATTCGATTTAACCGCAAAACCCAAATGATCCATGTTTACCGTTTTGATGGCACAGTATTATCGGTTCCCTGGAAAGAGGTGTTTTTTACCCCAACAATAGGAGGGGGTAAGTGGCCGGAATGGAGTATCAGCGGCCATATTCTGGCAGACGATCAGGAAACAGTATTAGAGACATTTAGTCTGGGGCTTTCTGGTGGTTTGGAATTGATGCCGGGTTATTGGGAGTTTATTCGTTGTTATATGGAGGAAGAGTGTTTACAGGAGCAGGCGGATATTATCGCTTTATGTCCTCCCATTGAGAAACAGAAAGAAAGTTATATTTTTGGATTACAGTATCTGATGCGGATGGGGTCTCGTTTGGACTGGCTTTTTGGATTTATGATACTGTTATGTGCTCTAATTACCAGTGTTACCCGTTATATTGCGATGCAGACCAGCAAAATACCACAATGGCCCCAAGAAGTGGAAGAGGCTTGTCAGGTTGATCCTGATGACCCGATTAATGTCAGCGCTGATAATAATCCCGTGCATTTATGGCGTTATGTTTTGGCGAATCAGGCGCGGGAAGAACGTCAGGCATTATATGATCGCCAATTCTCAGCATATACCCGTTTGCAAGAGAAAATTGCAATGGCTCATTCAACTTCGGCGGAGGCGTAGTTATGCAATTAAAAGGATTGTATATCCCTTATGAACTGAATCGTCCTTTGGTTTGGGAAGAAAAGGAAAATCAGCTTTACCAAGGAAAACCAACTCAGATAATTGGTAAATATGGTCAGTATATTACTGATCACGATACGGTGATCCGGATGAATTCTACTTATATGGAAACGGTAGATAAATATTACCGAGATAAGGGATTCATTAGTTCTGTGAATGTAACGGTATTTTTTTGTTGCTTAGGAATAGTCTTATTTTCTATTGGTTGCATAATTTACCAATGTATAAAGGGAGATTTTGAATTTCTGTCAAGTCCTCTGATTCTCTTACCTCTTATATCTCTGCTTCCGTATCTTATTGCTAAGTTTACCCTGAAAGAATGGTTTGCCAAGACACATTACCCAATTCGATTTAACCGCAAAACCCAGATGATCCATGTTTACCGTTTTAATGGCACAGTATTATCGGTTCCGTGGAAGGATGTGTTTTTTACCCGGACTGAGGAAAGAGATAGGAGGTGGGAATGGAGTATCGATGGTCATGTTTTGGCGGACGATCAAAGAACGGTATTAGAGACATTTAGTCTTGGGCTTTCTGGCTGGAGGGAAGACATAATACAGGGCTATTGGGAGTTTATCCGTTGTTATATGGAGGAAGAGTGTTTACAGGAGCAGGCGGATATTATTGCTTTATGCCCTCCTATTGAGAAACAGAAAGAAAGTTATATTTTTGGATTACAGTATCTGATGCGGATGAATTCGCGTTTGGACTGGATTTTGGGAGTCATAAAGCTGCCGTGTGCTCTAATTGCCAGTGTTACCCGTTATATTGCTATGCAGACCAGCAAAATACCGCAATGGCCTCAGGAAGTGGAAGAGGCTTGTCAGGTTGATCCTGATGACCCGATTAATGTCAGCGCTGATAATAATCCCGTGCATTTATGGCGTTATGTTTTGGCGAATCAGGAGCGGGAAGAACGTCAGGCATTATATGATCGCCAATTCTCAGCATATACCCGTTTGCAAGAGAAAATTGCAATGGCTCATTCAACTTCGGCAGAGGTGTAATTATGCAATTAGAAAGATTGTATATCCCTTATTGCTACTGGTTTTTATTTTTGTTATGTTGAAAGTGAGGTAATATAATGGCGAATATAGTGTTGCTTTGGAATATTCCTGTTTTTTACTTCTGTTTGAGTCTAAAAGCAGAACTCATTCCTCAATCACTGAATAGAATTCGGGTCAAAGGTAGTTAGATAGCGTGAGATTAAAAGTAAGAAAGTAAAAATCGAAAGGAATAATCATTAAGTTATCCCAAGAAGGGAAAATCGAAATTAACAATGCGTTAATGGCTTCCGCTCGCCTGAGAGAAAGTATTGTGTAGTACAAGAGAAACCGTAAGTTTAGTTAAAATGATTGATTGGAGTTCTTATGAAGAAGTTGAGTATAATTCTGTGGTTAGGTTTGATTATTGATTTGATCGCTATCGGAGGGTTTTTTTATTATTTGCAGTCACAACAGGCGACGCTAAATGGTTTAGATTATCAGGAGCAAGAGGTTTTTAAAGAGCTTTACCCTATTGCTCAACTGATAGCTATTGCTATTGCGATACAGGCGGTCAGTGTATTATTGCTTTTCGTTCATAAAAAGCTGGCGCTCTTTTTGGCTATGTTGTCTGGCTTTATAACGCTTCCGGTGGGATGTGTGTATATAATCGGTTTTCTTATGAGTTATAATAACTTACGCTTTGCCGAGTTACCGTTATTTAATTCAGCAAATAAAAAGCAACTTTCTCCTTACCTTCATTTTCGTCAGGAACGTTTTTATCTCGTTGCGGCCATATTAGGTGTGGCTGCTGTTGTGCAATTCAGTATATTCAGTATTACAGCTTCGATGGGAGTATTATTAGTGGTTGCTGCAATCGTATCTGCCATTAACGGTATTCGCCTGACTAATCGGCCTGTGTTGGGTATTTATGGCGATCAATTGGTAATTACACCTTCCTTATTCAGTAAAACCTATCAGGTAGGTTGTGAACAGGTGGCGATGAAGAAAAAAGGTGAAAAGACAATTAGCTTTATTATCCAGACTCATTCATTGAAAGAAATGGTGAATATTAAGCGTGACCTTATTAGAACCTCTGATGATCATGCCGATATTGAAGAAATTGAAAAAAAATTAACACAACAAGGGGCTATAGAATGAAAGGCGTTATCCGTATTCACGATAAAACCACTCATGGCGGTCAGGTGCTGAGTGGTTCGCAGAAAATGAAATTTAGCGGTCTTGGGGTTGCACGTAAAACCGATCCGGTTTCCTGTCCGAAACACGGTAATACCACGATTATCGAAGGTCATCCCACGCTAAAAGATAACGGCTTGCCGGTGGCCTTTCATGGTCATCGCTGTGGTTGCGGCTGCACACTGATGACCTCTTTAAACACTGCGACAGTGAGTTAATGTATGCCCGTAGATATGAGTGCTATTCCCATACCGGCAGAGCGTAAGCCGGGGCCGATAATAAAACGCTGGCTAATTGCGCTGATGATATTCATATCATTGGGTGGTTGCGCCGCCGTTATGTACTGGCCCGCCGGCGCGCCAATTCATACCCCTTGGTTCTGGTGCTGTTTTCTGGTTTTTCCATTTCTGGCCTGGGCCGGCGCTTTTGGCATCCGGTGCTTGTGTTACCAGATCTGCCAGATATGGTCTGACAGTTGGGATTATGAGCGCGAGGTCTGTTTATATCAGGAGACGCAGCGAGGTCAGCGACATTTAAATGTGCTGGCTCATGTGGTTGATCTTCCTCAAACCGTGATGACAGGTTCACTGGCGACACAGTTAATGGCGCAAAAGGCGGTATTACCTTCATGGGTGGATATGGCTGATGGTCAGGTCGTGCGTCAGACACGTTTCGACATGCCAGAACATCCGAGCCGTGAGCTGCTTTACGAAAAAATGGCGGCGCTGTTAGCTGATGAGACACTGACCGCTGCGCTGCGTCAGTTACCTGTTCATTATACGGTTTTCTCGTCGTTACAGATTGATGCGGGTTTAGATGCTGCGGAATATGAAGCGGTCTGGCAGTCAGTCTGGGAAGCTTCGGGCATCAGGACTCCGCTATCAATATTACCGGGAACGGGGCTGGATATTATTGATAGCTGGCTGGATACCTCCCGCCATAATGCAGTTTTGCTGATAGTCGCTATTCGGCTTGCGACAGAAGTGATGGATGGTCAAGGTGATGCTGCTGTTGGGTTATTGCTGAATTCAATACCCATTCGCCAATCTACCCTGTTCGTACCACAACTTGAACCTATCTCTGCGATACAAGCCATCATACACCGGCCTGAACTTACCCAAGATGATGATATGAAATATGCATTGTCGCAGGCGTTGCTATGGGCTGATATTTCGGCTGACTCAATTCATCAACTGTGGTTTTCAGGTATGGGCTGCGATAACCAATCTCAGGCGATCTTTACGCCATTAATTGATCAACTGCCCAATGTGGGGAAACAGACTGAAAGGCAGTGTGATATTGACGTTCAAACCGGTTTCACCGGCATAGCTTCCCCTTGGTTAGCGGCTGCCGTCGCTATTGATGCCGTAACCACCCACAAGCAGGCGCAATTAGTCATGAGTACGCCTGCGCCCGATAGGCTTATTCCTTGGTTTATGGTGATTAAACCGGCGGAAACACTGGAGGCAGTATGAAGAAATATATGACGTTATTCTGGGGTATTTTTGGATTACCGCTGGTACTGATAACCGCCTGTAGTCTGATGATATGGTTTAAGCCGGAGTGGTTAAACATACAGGGGCAGCCGTTATTAGAAAAACAACTGGCATTTCAATGTTATGTATTGATTGCCAGTGTGCTGTTTTTTCTGATTTCTGTTCTGATAACACGTTTGTTTGTCCATGATGCTCGTACCGCTTTCCGCTATTGGCGGCGACAAAATGAGGTGCCTGAAACGGTATCTACATCTGCTGAACCTGATCCGGTATTCAGAGAATTGACTCGCCATTTGTGCCGTCGTTATGGTTTTTTCTGGCGGTTTAAGGTGCGTATTTTAATGGTCGCCGGTGAACCGGAACAAGTGGAAGCCATTGCGCCCGGGCTGACAGCGCAACACTGGCAGGAAGGCGAGCACAACCTGTTGCTGTGGGGCGGCAGTTTGCAGACGCCGCCGGATAAAGCGCAGTTACAGGCGTTGCGCCAGTTGCGTCGCCGTCGCCCGCTGGATGGGGTGGTGTGGGCGAAGACCGAAGACCAACTCAGCCAGCGGACGCAGATAGAGACCGCGTTGCGCATGCTGGAGAAACAGGGGCAACAGCTTGGCTGGCAGGCGCCGGTGTATGTGTGGAATGTGCGTCACAGCAACTGGGACCAGCGCGACCGGCCAACTCAGACGGTGGGCTGTTTTCTGTCAGCCGGGGAGACGCCGGAGAGGCTGGCGCAGAATCTGCATAGTTTGATACCGACGCTGGCGAACCGGGGCATGGAACAGGCGATAGCGGAAAATCGTCACGATTTTCTGTTGCGGCTGGCGCAGTCTTTGCGGGATGGCGGGGTGACGCGTCTGGTGACCCAGTTGACGCCGTTGTTAGACCGGCCGCCGCTAATGCTGGCGGGAGTGACGTTCAGTTTACCGCTGCCGGTGCCGTCCGGGATGGTGGAACATGGCTGGCTGGTGGATGCCAGCTGGAATGGTGTGCTGGAGCATGTGCGCGATATCCGGGGACAGGCGGTGGGTTTCCCGTGGGAGAAAAGCGCCCAGTGGGGGGTGATAGCGCTGGCGGCATTGTGGGGCGCGGGCAGTGTGACTTCATTTGGGGTTAACCGCCATCAGATAGCGGTCAGTCGTGAACGGATCAGCGCGGCCAGTGACCATCAGGGAACCTTATCGGCCCGTCTGCTCAGTCAGCATGACTTGCAATTGCAGATTGACCGGTTGCAGCGCCAGTCAGCGCAGGGGACGCCGTGGTACAGCGGTTTCGGGCTCAATCAGAATGATGCCCTGCTGAAAATGATGTGGCCGGTGTATCAGCGCAACAATGCCGAATTGATACGTGATGCCGCTGCCCGGTTGCTCCATCAGCGTTTGACCGAACTGGTGAATTTACCGGCGGGCAGCGCACAGCGTCATCAGCGTATCACATCGGCGTATAACCAGCTGAAAGTGTATCTGATGATGGCCCGGCCGGAGAAAGCGGATGCGGCGGTGATGAGCCGGGTACTGATGGCGGACTGGCCGCGCCGGGCCGGAGTGACGGATGGCCTGTGGCAAAACACCGGCGAATCGCTGCTGGCGTTTTATGCGGAGAATTTACCGCGCCACCCGGAGTGGAAAATCAGCGTGGATAACGGGCTGGTTGGCGAAGTGCGTCAGATATTGCTCAATCAACTTGGTCAGCGTCATGCGGAGAGTATGCTGTACCAGAAAATGCTGCAACAGGTGGCCCACAGTTACGGGGATTTAAGGCTGGCGCAGATGACCGGGGCGACGGATGCGAGCCGCCTGTTTACCACCGGTCAGGTCGTACCGGGGATGTTTACCCGTCAGGCATGGGAAGGGCAGGTACAAAAAGCGATAGCGCAGGTGGCGGCGTCCCGGCAGGAAGAGATTGACTGGGTGCTCAGCGATGGCCGTCAGCCGGTATTGAAGGCAGTGTCGCCGGCGGAGCTGAAAGCCCGGTTGACGGAGCGTTATTTTACTGACTTCGCCGGAGCGTGGCTGAATTTCCTCAACAGTCTGCGCTGGCATAAAGCCCATAACCTGTCCGACACCATAGACCAGTTAACCCTGATGGCGGATGCGCGTCAGTCGCCGTTGATTGCCCTGATGGATACGCTGGCTTATCAGGGAGAAACCGGGCAACCGGGAGCGGCGTTAGCGGATTCGCTGATGAAATCGGCACAAAACCTGTTCCAGAAAAATAAGCTGCCAATGATTGACGACCAGACCCGTATGCCATCGGGGCCGCTGGATAACACGTTTGGTCCGTTATTAGCGCTGATGGGTAAAAGCACCGGGGAAAACGGGCTGACGGCGGACCCGTCACTCAGTCTGCAAACCTTCCTGACGCGGGTAACCCGGGTGCGTCTGGCGCTGCAACAACTGGCGAATACGGATGACCCGCCGGCGGTGATGGAAGCGCTGGCGCAGAGTGTGTTTCAGGGGAAAAGCGTGGAACTGACAGACACGCGGACCTACGGCAGTTTGATAGCCGCCAGTCTGGGAGCGGAGTGGAACGGATTTGGTCAGACGGTGTTTGTGCAGCCGTTAACTGAGGCGTGGCAGACGGTATTACAGCCGGCGGCGGCCAGTCTGAATGCGCAATGGCAGTCGGCGGTGGCGGCGGACTGGCAGACCGACTTTAACGGACGTTACCCGTTTGTGGCGGGACAAGATGAGGCGTCGTTGCCGATGCTCGGGCAGTTTATTCGGGCCGATAGCGGGCGGATAGAGCAGTTTCTGCACAGTCAGTTAGGCGGGGTGCTGCATAAAGAGGGTAAACATTGGGTGGTGGATGAAGTGAACAGTCAGGGACTGCATATTAACCCGGCCTTTTTAACTGCGATAAATAAACTGAGTCAGGTCGCGGATGTGCTGTTTGCTAACGGCAGCGAGGGAATACGATTTGAATTGCGGGCGAAACCGGTGCGTGATGTGGCGGAAACGGACCTGACGATAGATAGTCAGCGGTTGCGTTACTTTAACCAGATGGAGAGCTGGCAGCGTTTACGCTGGCCGGGAGACGAAGATAATCCCGGCGTGGCGCTGACCTGGACCGGCGTGAATACGGGAGCCCGGTTGTATGGCGAGTATCCGGGGACGTGGGGATTGATGCGCTGGCTGGAGGCGGCACAGGTGCAGATGCTGGATGACAGTCGTTACCGGCTGAGATTTACCACGCCAGAGGGGTTACCGCTGACCTGGGTATTACGTACCGAAGTGGGGAAAGGGCCGCTGGCGTTGCTGAAACTGCGGGGTTTTATATTACCGAAAACGATTTTTGAGGAGAATAGGGGAAATACTCTGGCTGAATCGGAGATAAATAATAACGACTGGGGAGCAGAATAATCGCTTATTTGACGGAATAAACTGGAGGTGATAAATGGCGTGATATTACCGGTTATTGCCAGAATAGGTCACTGAGTTCAGCCATTCATTCGGTTTCAATATTTTATAAGCATATCATCGTGATATTCCTATTTGTCTGTAATGCTTTATTATGAGGCAGGGTAATTGCTGCCCTGAATCAGGGGTAATCTATTATTAATGGGATGATGCTAAATAATGCAATCTATTCTCATTCGCAGAATATAACTGAGAATCATTCCTTTTTTACGCATCGGTAACGTATTGGTGATAGTGAATGTTAGTCATAAGGTGAGTGTTTTGATATTATTTAATATATTGAAAATAATATCAAAATAGACTTTATTTCAATGATTTTGAACGAAATGAATATAAGAAAGGTGAATTGATTTCATATTATTTAAATCAATGCAATATTTTTATATAAACAAATTAAATCCTGTTTATATTTGGTTTAAATAGGATGGTTTTCGCCGTTGATATTAAGCATATTGTGCTATTTAATAAAAAAAGACTTGATTTTAATATGCACTCGCATGGAGGATATGGATTATTCAGTAACTGTCTATGTAGTTAATGGAACTATTAATTTAAACGCATGTGCCAGGCTATACGATTATTCTTCTCCCGGTTAACTGCTGAATAAGGAAATACCGGCATCTATTGACTGTTCCCCGAATTTACCGGGGATGACAACCGAGGATTTATTCGGTTGGGGTTTTAATCACGTCACCGATATTGGTGGCATTACCCATTCAATAATAGAGGAGTTATGGGTATGGCAATCCCTGCGTATTTATGGTTGAAAGATGACGGCGGCGCCGACATTAAAGGCTCGGTGGATGTACACAACCGGGAGGGCAGTATCGAGGTTGTGGCGCTGGAACATGCGTTACATATCCCGACGGATAACAATACCGGCAAGCTGACCGGCACTCGTGTGCATGCGCCGTTGGTGTTCACTAAAGAGGTCGATGCGTCTAGCCCGTATCTGTATAAAGCGGTGACGTCTGGTCAGACCCTGAAATCGGCGGAATTCAAGTGGTACCAAATTGATGATGCTGGTCAGGAGAAGGTCTATTTCATCACTCATCTGAACAACGTGAAGGTGGTAAAAGTGGCGCCTCTGATGCATGACATCAAAGATCCGACCAAAGAGAAGCACAACCATCTGGAACGTGTCGAGCTTCGTTACGAAAAAATCACCTGGACGTACAAAGACGGCAACATCATTCACTCTGATGCGTGGAATGAGCGCAATCAGGCGTAATGGGTTGATGGGCTGGCGGTTATGCCGGCCACTTTAAATCTAACAGGCGCCGGTGTTGTTGCGGTGCCTGTTAAATGGGATACCGGGCGAGGTGATCTCGTTAGGTAAATAAATTTTACCGAGAGTTACGCATGGTCGTAGCTCGGTGGAATTTAAGAGATACCTAATGACCCAGAGTATTCCCTCAAAGAACCAGGATGATGTTGTGATGAATCAATCATTTTGTTGGATGTGTTTAGAGGTTTTAGTTGAAAGGGCATTACTTTCTTCTAAAAGTTTGCTCGTTAAACGAGTAGCAAGGCTTCTGGCGTGGGAATATCTTGTTTGGCTGTGCAGTTGGGAAGCAATGCTCCTTATTTTCCTTGTTGAAGTGTTAGTGACATATTTTTCTGAAAATGATTTACAAAAATGGTGCAGAAGTTGTGTTTTTGGTTTGGAACCAGCAAAGGGTTTGCAATCCACGCAATCTATTTACTTTGAGTCGCAACGAAATGCGTTGTGTGAAAAACAACGTAAAAGTTTTGCTGACGCAATCAAGGATATCTCATGAGTATCCATCGTCCTTATAAAGAAGCCATCAATTTTCCCGATAGCAAAAAAGCAGCAGAGCAGGAAATAATGAATTTTCAAGCTAAAATCCCTGAACTGAAGAGGTTAAGGAAAATCAAAGCTAATTCCCCGGATGGAAAGTTGAATAAGGGTAGTAAGCGGGTTTTACCAGATAAGAGCTGTTATTCCAGCTATTACTACTATTACTAATTCAAGTAATAAAGCCGTGGAGGAAAATTAAAGAGAGCATGTAATGGGGAGTCTTCGGGATTATCTATAACGAGACGTAGAGATATTAAGAGATTACTTTTCTTTGGGGAATTCAGTAACGAATTATCCAATGTAAAGTTTTATCTATTTTTATTCGGTTTGTTTGTAATTTTGTGTAAATTAAGGTTTTTTTGTGAATCAGATCTATAAAATAGTTTGGGTAGGTTTAGCTATTAATGTATTAACCTATGTTGTCTTACTGGTTGCTATAAAGGTAGCTGGTGCTGGTTATTTTGTTCTTTCTTATGAAGAGCAACATCTTGTTGCTAAATTATCGATATTCAATGCTTTGATGTTGATTTTTATTTTTCTGGAGGTGGTTAATCTGTTTGTTATTCTCAAAGCGCCAAAGTATGCGAAAATCAGTTCGTTTATTACAGCTTGTCTTTTTCCATTTGGCGCGGTTTATTTCATTGGGTGTTTGTTGTTAATTCAACGAGTTGCACTATCCCCATTCTATGAATATCAATATCAGGCAGGTAATGTGACTCCCGATTCCGCGGTCTATTTTGTACGGGATAAGTATTGGAAAAGGATGTGTATTTTTGGTTGCATAACGCTGATTATGCCAATGAAGGGCGCGATGAGTATTTGTATGATGATGACGGCTATGCATTGTCTCTCATATCGTAAAACAGAAGGTCGTTATTTCTTTGCCGAGACAGACGGGGGCTTTTTATTAACACCCACCGCGTTGAGTAAAACTATTTTCTTGCCCTATGGCTGTATTAATAGGGTGGAGGATCGTGAAAACAGTGTACTGGTTGCTGTTAATTTAAATAAAAAAATCGACATTGTATTCTCAAAGAAATTTGTCGAAAGAGACGACCTTATAAAAGTCATCAAGCTGCTTTCACAGGCAGCATTGAATAATCCGAACGATAATATTATCACGTTCTAAATGTGAAAAATTTATCCTTAATGATATAGGGTTCATGATGTTTAAAGGTGTTATTCGCTTGAGCGATCAGCTTAATAGCGATGGTGAAGTTATTGCTGTCTCTTTAGTTGAAATAAAACAAGTTTCAATGGCTGACAGAGATATTCAGCGTCAAAGGAGAATATAAAGATGCTGCAACAGCTAATTGAGAGTTGTTTTGTTGAACGTGATGCGTTGGCAGAAGCGCGGCAGAACGCGGCGCTATGGGAAAACTGGTTGTTACCCATTAGTACCGATGCGCCCACTGGCAGTGATCCGGTCTATGAAGATGATTTTCTGTGTATGCGGGAGGAGGTCAATAAACTCAGTGGCGTTGATACCGCTCTGATTTGTCAACTGGCGGAAAAGCTGTTGACCACCCGGTGCAAAGATGTTCGCGTGGCGACCTACTATGTGTGGGCCCGTCTGCATGGTGAGGGGGAGCGCGGTCTGGCGGAAGGGTTGGCGCTATTGGCTGGATTGGCGGATCGTTTTGGCGAAGCCCTGCTACCCAGTCGGGCTAGCAGCCGTAAAGCGGCGCTGGAGTGGCTGACTGGCGCCAAAATGCGGGACAGTTTATCACGCTATCCAGAGGTAAATCGGACTGACTTTGACCATATTCTGGCTGCGTTGGCGTTACTGGAACAATCATTTTCCTCTTGGGATGAAGAATCTCGTCCAAGCATCGTTGGGCTGGCAAGAACACTGGAGAACCGATTGGCTCAGTCCGGCGGCGTGAGTGCGGTGGTGCCGCAAACTGCCGCTCCAGTACCGCCATCGACGGGGCAGAGCAATGTATCAGCGCCGGGCAAGCCGCCGGTTTGGCGTCAGGTGCAATCTGGGCGTGATCTGCTGGATCAAGCGCGTGAATTGGTGCGTTATCTGCGCGATCAGCCTCAAGGTTGGCTCTCTTCTGCCCGGCTGATACGTAGCGTCCGTTGGGATACCGTACATCAGTTACCACCACAGGATGCTGATGAGCGTACCCGTTTGGTTCCTCCCCGTACTGAATATCGCGCCCAGTTAAAGCGGCTTTACCGGCAACAGAACTGGCATGAGTTATTGGAACAGGTCGAGCGCCTGTTTGCGGAAGGGGTGAATCATTTTTGGCTGGATTTGCAATGGTATCTCTGTCAGGCATTGAGTCGATTAGGCTGCCCTTATGAAAGTTGGGCGGACATCATGAAACACGATTTGAGAATACTGCTTGAACGGCTGCCGGGGCTGGAGAGTCTGGCCTATAACGATGGAACGCCTTTTGCCGATGAGGTGACCGCCAACTGGATAACCCAACAGGTTCATGACCATCAGGCAGATTGGCAGTTTGAGCATTTACCGGCGCAACCTCGACACGATGATGATGTTTTGGCGCTGGAGGCGGAAGCGCTGCAACTGGCGGACAGCGAAGGCATTGACGCGGCGTTACGTTGGTTGGGGCAATTGCCTGGCATCAATGGGGCGCGCTGCCGCTGGTTGCAGCGTTTGCTGATGGCGCGGGTGGCTGAGCAATACGGCAAAAATGAAATGGCGCTGCATTTACTGACTGAGCTTGACGCCGATGAGCAATTCAATCTTGGCGAATGGGAGCCGGAACTGATGTTTGAGGTGAAAGCGTGTCTGCTTAAGTTGCTGCGCATGAAAGCCCAACGCAGTGAACATGATAAAGCGAGGATGGCGCAACGGATGGAGACGCTGCTGGCGGGATTGGTGGCGATTGATCCGGTCAGAGCGTCGGTACTTTGCGGGTGATTGACTCTGCTTATCAGTTGTCGGCGCCGCCATACGCGCCTTCTCAACTTGTTTTATTCCTTTTCGTTTTATAACAACCATTAAGAGTGATGATATGGATGATTTAATTCTCCGCTATTACGAGGCGGAAATGCACTATCTGCGTGAAGCTGGCAAAGAGTTTGCGCAGGCGCACCCGGACCGGGCAGCCATGCTGAATTTGAGTGATGATCGGGATCTCGATCCTTATGTGGAGCGATTGCTTGAAGGCTTCGCTTTCCTGATAGGACGGATGCGCCAGAAACTTGACGATGATTTGCCGGAACTGACGGAAGGGCTGGTTAGTTTGCTCTGGCCGCACTATCTGCGGACTATTCCTTCACTTTCCATTGTTGAATTGGCTCCGGATTATCAGACTTTGGCAAAAAGTGAGATGATCGCCAAAGGGTTTGAAGTGATATCTCAGCCCGTAGGGCCAAGCCAGACCCGCTGCTATTACCGGACTACCCGTGATGTGCAGATTACACCGCTGCATATCGCCTCTGCTACGTTGCAAAATGAAGCTGACGGCCGTTCAGTGATCCGTTTGCGTTTTGACTGCGGTCAGTTGACGGAGTGGGATAAAGTGGATTTGACGCGGCTGCCTCTGTACCTCAAAGCGGGCCGTCCGGTGAGTTCTGCCTTGCATCTGGCGCTAACCCGACAGACTCAACATATTTACGCACGCTTGCCGAATCAGGAAAAGCGTTCTCATCTTAATAATGGCTCTTTTTCACCGATGGGGTTTGACAGCGATGATCTCTTATGGCCGAAAGAAGGGAGCGCGTTCAGTGGTTATCAGTTGTTGCTGGAATATTTTACTTTCCGCGAAAAATTTATGTTTGTGGCGCTCAATGGCTTGGATTCGTTAGAGATTTCTAGCGGTACGCCTTGGTTTGAGTTGGATATCGTACTCAGTGAGCTGTGGCCCTATGAATTGAAGTTTTCAGCGGAAAATATCCGATTGCATTGTGTGCCGGTAATCAATTTGTTCAATGTTGAAGCCGATCCGATGCACATTTCGCGTCTGCAAAATGAGTATCTACTGCGCCCGATGCGCATTCAGGATGGTCATACCGAAATCTATTCGGTGGATGAAGTCTCCTCTTCTCGACGAGGCGATGCGCAGCGTTTTGTGCCGTTCAGCAGCTTTCGCCATCGGGGCGGTATTATGCGTAGTTCCGCGCCGGAGCGTTATTTCCATACGCGTGTATCTCGAGGTCCTTCGGGTTTGCACGATACCTGGCTGATCCTCGGCGGGGAATCGTTTGAAACTGACCCAGAGATTGATGATGAAACCCTTTCGCTGCGTATCACCGGAACCAACGGTCAGTTACCCCGTCAGGCATTACGTAATACACAGCTTGAACAGACATTGCACTCCGCCGCAGGCAAGCTGAGCGTAAGCAACCTCTGTTCACCAACGTTGCCTTGTTATCCCCCGGCGAATGACCGTTTCCACTGGCGGATATTGAGTCATCTCGGTTCTAACTTTCTTAGCATGATGGATAACCCGGAAGTGCTGCGCGGCACGTTAGGGCTTTATAACTGGACGAATGACGAGATGAACTGCCGCTGTCTGGATGCCATTGTTGGGGTGAAACACGCGTTGATTGAACGTTTTGAAAAGGGCTTTCTACTCCGGGGCGTTGATATTGAGATTACGCTGAACAGCAATGGCTTTTCCGGCGAAGGCGATATTTTCCTATTCGGTGAGCTGCTTAACCGTTTCTTCTCGCTGTATACCGATATTCATCTGTTTAACCAATTGACACTAATCCTTCAACCATCAGGGAGATGTTTGCGATGGCAAGAAAATCACAATCAGCGTATTCCCGGTTAATGCAGCAATTGGCGCCGAACATTTACGATTTTAACTTTTATCGCTTCTGTCAGTTGCTGGAGAGTATGCGGGATGGGTGTCCGCCGTTAGGCAGTACGATGTCGCCCGGTGATGATCCGATCCGTTTCCGGCCTGATCCCGGTATGGGGTTTCCCGCCGGTGAATTTAAAAATGTGGAGTGGGATGAGCAACAGCCTGAACAGCCGCCGACAGTACGTACAACGTTTCTTGGCTTGTATGGCGTAGATTCACCGCTGCCGACGGCTTATCTGAATGATATCGTTCAGCAGAGTGAAGGCTATGAAAGCGTAGCAGATTTTCTGGATATTTTTAACCATCGAATAATGACCCAGTATTACCGTATCTGGCGTAAATATTCCTATCCCGCGACTTATGAACCGAGTGGTCAAGATCAAACCTCGCAATGCCTGCTTGGGCTGATTGGTTTGGGGATCGCCGGCAGCCAGCAACATATTGCTACGCCGGCTTCTCGCTTTTTGGCGCTGCTCAGTATTATGCGGTTGCCAACCCGGATAGCGGAAGGCGTGATGGCGCTGGTCAAGCTGTTGGCTCCTCTCACGCAGGTACAGGTGGTTCCTCATGATCGCAAGCGAGTACGGTTTACCCAACCGGTTCGTTTAAGTCGTCACCATCCGATTCCACTTTCTCAACGTCCCGTACTGGGCAAAGTCGGGACGGATGTTAACAGCCAAATGGCGCTGGATCTCTATACCGAAGATACCGATGAAGCTCAAGGGTGGTTACCGCAGGGAGAACTGCATACCGACCTGTTGGTGTTGCTGCGTGTTTATCTGGGCTGGCGTTGCAGTGTGCGATTACAGCTCACTTTACCCAAATGGGTATTGCCATCGGCGCAGTTAGGGAAACAGCGCGTTCGGTTAGGTCGAACAGGCGTATTGGGATTGAAATCGGGAGCACAAACGGTTTCAGGCATGGTGAAAATTAATCTGGGGCGCTATCAAGGGCTCTTACCGAGTTATCAATATAGGGAGGCCGAGAATGGCAGCTATCAATTTTAAATCCGTCGTGATGGGCGGCATCGTGTGTCTGATGACGCAAGGGTTAGTTGGATGTGGTCTGACACAGACCGTAACTGACGGCACGGTAGCCGTGACGCAATCCATTTTTCATAAACAGGTGAAAACGCTGCGTTTGGATTTCAGCGCTCGCAGCGCGCTTAACGCCACCGATGCGCAAACTCCGTTGAGCACGGTAGTACGTGTTTATCAGCTTAAAGACAATAGAGCATTTGAGCGTGCCAGTTATGCGGAACTGTTGAAAGGCGATAGTGAAGTGCTTAAGCCGGATCGGCTGACGCAGCGGGATATCAGAGTGGCGCCGAAGGGGAGTGTGTCACTGGATATGCCGATGGAGAAAGCGACACGGTTTGTTGGGATTGTAGGGCTGTTTCACACACCGGATGCTGCCGACAATGGTTGGCGGTTGGTGATCAGGCGCGACGAATTGGATGCTGATAAACCGCGCACGATCGAGTTGGGTAGCGGCGCCCTGACACTGAATGCGATGAAGGGGTGATCAATGAAACATCTAAGACCTTCGCTTTACGAAATGTTGATGTTTAACTTTAACGGTGGGTTGGATCTCAAGCAGATCGATGAACGGAATCAGGTGATTTTATCCGTGATGGATAATATGCAACGTATCCTGAGCAGCCGTGCGGGTTCGCTTGCCCATTTGCCGGATTATGGCCTGCCTGATTTCAACGTCATTTTGCAAGGGCTGCCGGCGTCGTCACAGAGTCTGATTGCCACAATCGAACACACGTTGTTGACCTATGAACCGCGTTTGAAACAAGTCTATATCACATTACTACCGCAAATTGAGCCGGGGCATCTGCGTTATGACATCAACGCAGAGCTGAAAGACATAGGATTAGTGCGTTTTAGTACGGAATTTGTACCGGAAGGGAAAGTATTAATCCGCCACTTACGTCAACAAGGCCATATAGATTAACCCTCTGTTTCATTTAGGCTAGCTTGCTGAAATAGTCTGATAAGGATAACTGTTATGACTGCAATATCATCCGGTAACACGATACATACCGGGGATGACCCACGTGCGCTGCCGGAATTCAGCGCACTGAAAGAAGAGATCGGTAAATTGAACCATCCGGCTCGACCTGATGTTAATTGGGCCAGAGTTGAACAACTTTGCCTGACGTTGTTTCGATTAAATGGCGTAGAGCTACAAAGTGCCGCTTGGTACACATTGGCCCGAGCTCAACGCGCCGGATTAGCCGGTATTGATGAAGGATTGGCATTGATTGATGGATTAGTGAGCCATCAATGGGCGCAGTTCTGGCCTCAACCAACTCATGCCCGGATTGAAATTTTCGCCTGGCTGGTTGCCCGTTTACAGCAGGTATTGCGTACTTGCGTCTTCTCTTATGTTGACTTGCCGTTCATTTACCGAGTGGAGAAGGTGCTTGAGCAGTTGTGCGAAGTACTTCAACGTCTGGAGCTGAAACATGTGAGTAAACTCGACAGCCTGCGTGTACAGCTTCACAACAGCGCCCGGCGATTAGAGTCTCTGGAGCAGGAAAAGGGCGCGGTACCGGTATCTCTCGCCTCGGCGCAGCCTGTTGAGAGTAATGCTATTTTGTTGCCCGAGGAATCCTCTTCGCCGCAACTGATCTATGTGGTACAGGAGACAACCTCATCAGTGCAGCCGCAAGTCAAAGTCGCTCAGGTCTTGACTACCTCGCGCTGGAAAGCTTGGCACGGTTTTGTGGCGGGGGTTGCATTTTGTGCGTTGGTTGTGACAGGCGGTTGGCTGGTGGACAGGATGCGGCAACCGTCCCCATTGGTTGAGGCTTTACTGGCGACGACGGCGCCATTACCGCAGACACTGCTTCCTGCTCAACTTGCCGAATTACACCAATCGGACAATGCGGCGCTACTGAGCCGGTTACAGGATAAAACGTTGGATGCGAGTCGGGCGCAACTGACACATTTAAACACTTTGCCGGGCTTGTGGCCTTTGAATTATGGCTCTCGGCTATTGCAACAGCTACGTACATTGTGGCCGGCCAGTCAAGCAGTACAGGATATGCAAAATCAGTGGTTACACCAGCGTGAGGCAGCGGCGTTGCCTATGTCGGCATTAGAAAATTACCATTTAGCTCAATTGCGTCTGCAACATCTGACAGAGCGACTTGATGCATTGGATGAAAAACGTGGTCGTTATCTCACCGGTTCTGAATTGAAGTCTATGGTGTTTGGTATTCGGCAGCCGTTGACGAATACTCCGCCGTTAGAAGAGTTGCTGCGTCAACTGGCGGAGCAAAAAAAGAGCGGTACCGTATCTCTGGCATTACTGATGCAAATTGACACCCGTTTTAGTCAATTGCTGAATCGCTATTATTTGTTGCTGAAAGTAGGAGGGTAGCTTGGTGGAAAGTAAGAAATTAACAAAATCGGGTTAACATGCTGATCATGAAAGGGGGGATGTTTTATCTATTTTTTATGGATGTTAAAACAGCCAGTGTAGAGGAGATGAGGTAAAATCAGATTTCATTGTTGCTCACTGGTGTATCATTTACACTAAACGAAATTTACTATCCAGATACGATAATGCTCCAACAACTAGAAACCGCAGACAGTGTGCGCCGCAAGATTGCTCCCCGGATGACTAAGAAACGCAAGGCTGAATTCGGTCAATTCATGACCCCTGCTAACGTAGCCTGTTTTATGGCATCCCTTTTTCCACCTAGCACTCTGCGTACTTGCCGCCTGTTAGATGCGGGCGCAGGAGTGGGGACATTATCGTGTGCTTTCCTTGATCGGTGGGTGACGGGTGGTTTTGACTTTGAGTCCGCTGAGGTGACGGCTTACGAGATTGACGACAACTTGTGTGGCTATCTAGCGCAGCACTTGGCTGGATACAGCAATGTGACGCCGCGTGTCATCGTGGGTGATTATATTGAACTGGCAACTGCCGCAGATCAGCAGGAGCAAGATTATACACATGCGATCCTCAATCCGCCTTACAAAAAGATTAACAGTAATTCAGCGCATCGACTGGCTTTGCGCCGTGTTGGCATTGAGACAGTCAACCTGTATTCGGCCTTTGTAGCGCTTGCCGTGTCTGAGGCGGCGCAAGGTGGACAGATCGTGGCGATCATCCCGCGCAGCTTCTGCAACGGACCCTATTACCGGCCATTCCGTCATTTCATTCTAGAGCGTGCAGCTATTCGGCATATGCACCTATTTGGATCGCGCAGCAAGGCGTTCAAAGATGACGAAGTTTTGCAAGAGAACATTATCATTCGGTTTGAATGTGGTGGTCAGCAAGGGCCAGTGACGGTATCAACTTCGACTGATGACACTTTAACCGACCTTGCTACCCATGAGTACCCATTTGATCGGATTGTATTCCCGGATGATCCCGAGCAATTTATCCATGTGCCCACGTCGCCGGAGAAAAGCGCCCTGGAGTTATCCTCGGCAATCCGCTATACGCTGGCTGACCTTGGTATCAAGGTATCTACTGGGCCTGTGGTTGACTTCCGGCTGAAAGCGCACCTGCACAGCATGCCGGGGCCGGGGACCGCGCCTTTACTCTATCCCGGCCATTTCAGCAGCAACGTTACTCGATGGCCCATAGAAGGTATGAAAAAGCCTAACGCTATTGAACGCAACATTGACACTGAAAAGTGGCTCTACCCAAGCGGTTTTTACTGTGTGGTACGGCGTTTTTCGTCCAAAGAGGAAAAGCGTCGAATCATGGCGAATGTGGTTGAACCAGATACATTTGGTGACGCGCCGGTACTGGGCTTTGAGAACCACTTAAACCTATTCCATGAGGACAAGCATGGTTTGCCCGAACGATTGGCCCGTGGTTTGGCTGTGTTCCTGAACACGACCGCTGTTGATGAGAATTTTCGACGTTTCAACGGCCATACTCAGGTTAATGCAACTGACCTCAAGATGATGAAGTACCCGAGCCGCGAAACTTTGATTGAACTTGGCGAATGGGCTATGCAGCAAGGAGAACTCACGCAAGCTATGATTGATGCCAAATTAGGAAACATAATCGAGTGAACGACAAAAACGACTATATCAAAGCGGCGTACCAGATCATCATTTCTTTGGGGTTGCCACGTGCACAACAGAATGAGCGTTCTGCTTTGTGTCTGTTGGCTCTATTGAACCTCACGCCGGGTAGTGTGTTGGTCTACGCGGGTGATACTGGCGACAAGTGGGGTTACTTCGACTCGGTACTGTTATCTGGGTTGGGTGTTGATGTAGATTCACACGGTAAGATGCCAGACGTGGTACTGCATTACACAGCGAAAAATTGGTTGTTGTTGGCTGAATCTGTTACTAGTCATGGCCCAGTTGATAGCAAGCGGCACGCTGAGCTCGCTGAATTATTTGCTGGATCGACCGCTGGTCTGGTCTACGTTACCGCCTTTCCGAATCGAAGTATTATGAGCCGCTACCTTGGCGAAATTGCATGGGAGAGTGAGGTGTGGGTTGCAGATGCGCCGTCCCATCTTATTCATTTTAACGGGGTGCGTTTCCTCGGCCCTTATGAATGAGTGTGCTGTGTGTGGATAGATATTGCGTTTATATCAAATTTGATATAGATTCTTGCTTGATATAGTTTTCTTATTCGGCTTTGGTGCTAATTAAGGTAGAAATTATGGAATTTATAGTGACGAAAAACCCTTATATTTCATCTAGCAATAATCCTAGCGAGGCAAATGATAAACATATTCGCGCTCAACTAATGGTGATCATCCGCAAAATGATTCAGGAGCGTGGTTTAAGTCAGGTAAAAGCGGCGGAGCTTTTGGGAACGACTCAAGCGAGAATTAGCGAGATCATTAATGGGAAGTTGGAAAACCACACTATTGATAAATTATTCGATATGCTAAATCGGCTCGGTTGGAATTTCGAATTTAGTTATCATGAAGGTGTGGTGACTGTCGCTGTGGATAAAATAATAAAAGTTGCGTAAATATGATAATGAATATCTGGTAAAGCTTTTATTAATAAGCGAATTATTTGTTATAAAATTAAGATCTAAACTATTCTGATAGAGAATATTTGGAAATCATGATTTTTATATTTGATGCCTTTTAATAACGTTGTTGAAATATATTTCTGGGTTATATTAAATATAACCAAAAGTTATATTACATAGAGGAGTCAGGTATACATTAAACTGTCACATAAGCCAGCCGGTGATTAACTTTGGTATATCGCCGGTTTTAGACGGTCTGACATGCTGATGGTAAGAGTGTATTCTTGGAATGTGTCTCGCCATCAATTTGTGCTAACAATGGGGTTAATTGGGAGCATAAGCTTGTTTGGGTGATGGGTAATGAAAGCTTTCAGGTTTCTTTATGTTGTACTTTGTCCCTCCTATTCTGTTGCCATTCTATGAAAAAATAACCTAACGGTTAATCCATAACATCATGGTTTTCAACCTTTTTTAAATACGGTGATTATTGCTGGCCATTTATTTGATTATCTGATTAGTCAGAAAAGATGAATTTGTGTAGTGACATGATAAAGAGTTTTGGTATTATAAGTTACTGTAAATGTAACACCGGTATATTATTGATCTTTACGTAAAACCGTTAATATTTTTTGTAAATGCTGACAAAAACTGTCACTAGTTTGTGAATAATGCTTGTAAGGGGTAATCGTGTTTTTCCGTGAATAGCAATAATATAAATAACGATAGGAATAGTTCAGATGAAATATGCCTTTATTACCGGTGCGACAGGAGATATTGGTTACGCAATTACAGAAAGATTATCTGAGGATGGTTTTGAACCAATATTATTATCGCGTACTCCTGAGCGCCTTGATAGTGCAATTGAAAAACTACGCAATAAATATGGCAGTCAATTTGCAAAGAAAATAGTTTGTGATGTTTCTAATCATGACGATGTTAAAAAAGCGTTTGACCAACTGGAAGATAATAAGCTGACAGTTCTGGTGAATTGCGCTGGCATTTCTGGTGGCGGTATTACTGCTGAAATAAGCCCACGAACTTGGCAAAATGTCATAAACGTTAATTTAAATGGCACTTATTTTGTTATACGTGAAGCTTTGACCAGAAAATTAATGTTATCTGGCGGCAGAAT
Organism: Photorhabdus sp. P32; assembly: GCF_038085095.1. Classification (NCBI taxonomy): domain Bacteria; kingdom Pseudomonadati; phylum Pseudomonadota; class Gammaproteobacteria; order Enterobacterales; family Morganellaceae; genus Photorhabdus; species Photorhabdus sp. P32. Next base: position 22,605 of record NZ_JAZGJN010000240.1, read on the forward strand.
TATTAATATTGCTTCTACCGGCGGGAAACAAGGTGTTATTCATGGCGCGCCTTATTCTGCTTCTAAGCACGGTGTTGTCGGCCTGACTAAATCCCTGGGGCTTGAATTAGCGCGTAATGGTTCAGGCGTTACGGTTAACGCGGTTTGTCCTGGGTTTGTTGAGAGTGACATGGCGGAGCGTGTTAGAGAACATTACGCCAAAATTTGGGGCACTGATGTCGCAGAGGCGAAAAGAAGAGTAGAAGAGCGTGTTCCTATCGGAAGATATGTTGAACCTAATGAAGTGGCGGAAATGGTTGCTTATCTTGCATCTCCTCTCGCCGCGGCCGTAACCGCTCAAGCACTTAATGTGTGTGGTGGATTAGGTAATTACTAATTATGGACGGTATTTCTTTATCATCTGATTTTTTTGATCTTTGGATTATAAAAATCGACGATATTGATTTAGCTTCTATTGAACAGTTAATTCACCGTTCTGATATAGTTCGCCATAACCAAATTTGTTTAGCGGATAGAAGAAAGAGATTTATATTTAGACGGGCTGCATTACGTTATGTTTTGAGTCGGTATCTATCTGATTATGAAATCATAACGAATGATAACGGAAAACCTTATATATCCACGGAGCAAGACTTCAAATATTATTTTTCACTGAGTGCCTCTGGAAACTATTGTGCCATTGGTTTTAGCTCAAGTGAAATAGGTGTTGATATTGAAGTCACTCCTTCTAAGGTAAAATTTTCAGAAATTATTGAACGTTTTATTAAGGATAAAGAGCTGGAATATATGAAAGGTGTAATGTTAAAACAACTATCAGGAGTTAGTCTCGGATTTAACAACTATTATCATTTAATGTCACTATATTATTGGGTTAGACTTGAAGCATATATTAAATTATTTGCTTCGACTTTACATGAGAAATTATTGGTTAATAACTCTGATTCTGTTAAAGATATGAAAGAATTAGAGGCGAGCACATTATTGATTCATAGTCAGCAATTTGTTTGTGCCTTATCTCAAAGGAAAGTCATTTCTACACCAAATATCAAGGAAATAAACTATTCCGAAATTATAAGGAACAAAAATGAGTAATATTATTGATTTAAGTGTTCCTATAGATTGTGATTTTTGGGAACCTGAGAAAGTAACTAGGGGAATCGTTGATCATAAAGAGGGCGCCAATAAATTAGGTGAGAGTTATTTGTATTTCCATACCAGTTCATGGTGGAAAAGAGCCTTTGTAAAACTGTTTAAACGCAAAAAGTGGATTATTGATCACAATGATTTTCCTGATGGTATGGGATTATCACTGATGTATTATCAATTGACCACGCATACCGGAACGCATATTGATGCCCCCTATCACTATGGGTGGCATGAAGGGCAAGATCAGCCAGCGACAATTACTGATATTCCTTTGGATTGGTTTTATAGTCATGGTGTATTACTTGATTTTAGTCATGATAATCAGTCAATTGATAAACAGGCGGTAGAAAATCAATTAAAGAAAATTAATTATAAAATAAAAGAAAATGATATTGTCCTTATCAATACCGGAGCTGATAAACTCATGGGGACAAAATCCTATTTTACTCACTATAGAGCGATTGAAAGTAGTGCTGTTCAATGGCTAGTAGAGCAAGGGGTAAAGATTATTGGGACAGATGCATTTAGCTTTGATCGGCCATTCATCGAGATGATTAACGATTATAAAAAAACTGGGAATAAAGATTGCTTATGGCCATCTCATTTTATCGGACGAGATCATCCTTATTTACAGATAGAACGGCTTTGTAATTTAACCAGTATTCCTAAACCTTATGGATTTAAAGTGTGTTGTTTTCCAATAAAATTAGAGAAAGCAGATGCTTCATGGAGTCGAGTAGTCGCAATATTATAATAATAATATATAATTATATGGTAAGACGGGGGAAATATGAGCAGAAAAGAGACTTCAAGATCATACAACTAAATCTAATATGCCTTAGATGTTTAGAGAAAGTGCTTAAGGTATGAATTGTGCATTGCATGATTTACTTGTATCGAATCCACAAAGATATAGCTCAGTGTAAATTAATAATTAGAGGTAGAGTAGATACGCCGATTTAATCGGAAATTCCAGTGAGCAAGGCGATAAATAAGTTAGCAAAAGATATATTATCTTTGCTATGTTGTAATGTGAGCAGCTATAAGCTCTATGATAATAAATTTGTCATCTCCTTTCTGGATGATTTTTAAGAATAAATTGAGTTATTAAGAAAAAGCTTAATTATTCTATACACCTAATAGATTTCGAGTTGCAGCGCGGCGGCAAGTGAACGAATCCCCAGGAGCATAGATAACTATGTGACTGGGGTGAGTGAAAGCAGCCAACAAAGCAGCAGCTTGAAAGATGAAGGGTATATATGCAGATTGAAGGGAGTTAACTTAGTTTGGTTTAACCTGAAATATTTATATTATTCTTACAGTTTAAGTAGATGAAAAATCAGTGAAATAACCAAATGGGTATTCAAATGGAGTTATGGTCTGGTGCTTATTTTCAAAAGTTTTTGTTAGGAGATAAAAATCAAAAAAAATATATAACAAATGTAAATTTGAAGATAAATAAAGTAGTTTAATATTACTACTTGAAAATAATGATTTTCTTAAATGAAAATAGGTGAGATTTATATTAATAAAACTTGCCTGAATAAGTGTTTATTCTATATTTTATCGAGATAATTATTGTGATAATAAATAACAGAAATGAATCTCAACCGCGTAGAGTTGTGGTGACAGGGCTAGGTGTTGTCGCACCGACAGGTGTTGGCGTTAATGAATTTTGGAACAATATTCATAATGGCAAATCGGGAGTGATCGAATATGAGTGGGGAAGAGAAAGATTTGGTTTTAAAAGCGGAGCAATAGGAAAAGTTGACGGTAGCAAGAGTAATAACAAAGAGTTTGTGCTGAAAAGTGAGGGTAAATATCTTCAGTTTGCGCTAGAAGCCTCTGAGATGGCAATGCAAGATGCAAATTTAAAACCTTCAGACATTGATGGCCGGCGTTTTGGCGTTGCGATAGCAACAGCGATTGCCGATGCTGAGGGGATGGAAGAGTGTTTGCTCAGGATCACCAAAGGGGGTAAAGAGAATATTCACCCTGATTTAATTAAATTAGAAGATTATGACAGCTTTGATTTCAGCTCTGCCGCCACCTCTGTGGCGAAAAAATATGGCGCATCTATGTCCGTCAGTAACATATCAACCGGGTGTGCGGCAGGACTTGATGCATTAGGCATTGCGATGGAGCATATCCGTTATGGCAGAGCGGATGTTATGCTGGCTGGCGCCAGTGAAGCGCCGCTTTGTCCACTCTCTATCGGCTCTTTTGAAGCTTTAGGGGCGCTATCATCAAGAGAGCTGGAGAATCAGCAAGCAGCGACTTGTCCTTTTTCCCTTGAGCGGGATGGGTTTGTGATTGCTGAAGGATGTGGAATATTAATTTTAGAGTCTTATGAACACGCTAAGCAGCGTGGAGCGCATATCTATGCTGAATTAGCAGGGTATGCGTCCGTCAATAACGCTTATCATATGACTGACTTGCCTGCGGATGGAATGGCAATGGCGCGATGCATTGATATGGCATTGAAGGATGCCCAGATATCGCCATCAGCGGTAAATTATATTAGCGCTCATGGCAGTTCTACGGCTCAAAATGATATTAATGAATCAAATGCGATTAAATTTGTTTTGGGAGAAAGCGCATTTGATATTCCAATTAACTCATTAAAGTCAATGACAGGTCATGCTTTAGCTGCCGCTAATGCGATCGAGTCTGTAGCATTATGTCTGGAAATAGAAAAGCAGTATATTCATCCAACAATTAATTATCAAACGCCAGACCCTGATTGCGATTTAGATTATATTCCTAATCAAGGTTGCTCATATCCAATTAAGACCGCATTAAAATTATCGAGTGGTTTTTCTGGTATTCACAGTGTTATTGTTATGAGGGCAGTAGACAATGCGTAGAAGAGTTGTCGTTACCGGTGTTGGCGCAATACATCCTGATGGCAATGATGTCACCTCCATAAAATCAAAAGTCATGCAGAAGTTATTGGGCCAGGAATCGAAAAATAATACCACCGCAAGTTCTGTAATAAGAACATTGAGTGATTTCGATGGGGCAAAATATATCAATAACCGCCTAAGACGCAAAATTGATGAATTTTCGGCTTATGGTATCGTCGCCGTTGAAATGGCATTAAAAGCGAGTAGATTGGATGTAGATAAGCTTGATCCCAATCGCGTTGGCATATATGTCGGAAACTGTTTTGGCGGATGGCAATATATTGAGGATGAAGTTAAAGCGCTCCATATTGAAGGCATAACGGGAATGGGACCTTATGTTGCCACAGCATGGTTCCCTGCGGCGCTTCAAGGGCAATTGTCACTGCTTTATGGTTTTAGCGCACAATCTAAAACGTTTTCCACCTCCGATGTGGCAGGGATGCAAGCAATAGGCTATGCAGCGGAAGCGATTTCTAATGGTGTTGCGGAAGTGATGTTATGTGGCGCGTCAGAGCATCTTTCCAGCCAATTAGTTAAAAATTTGCTGGAGAAAGCGTCAAACCAAAAACACTCTGAGGTTTTTGGCGAAAAACGGCCAGGAGATTTTTCCGAAGGCGCTGCATTTCTAGTGCTGGAAGAGAGGCAACATGCTTTAGAACGTGGCGCTTCGATATTGTGTGAATTAACCGGTTTTGTTGATTATTTTGCACCGGATAAAAATACCAGGGATAACACCTTAGAATATACTGCTGAGCTATTTAACCATAATGAGAATGCTGTGTTTATTATGGATGGAATATATGATGATGAAAAAGAGATAACGAGTAAGGCTTTCTCAAATAAAGAGATAAAAACATCATTTATAAATCTGAGACCCTATTTGAATAACCAATTTTCAGTCAGCGGGGTAATTGATTCAGTGCTGGCATCATCATTTTTGTCAGAAAATAACGGGGATGGAGATCAACAATCTAATAAAATAAATGAACTTTCAAATACTAACCAAATAATAATTCAGCGCTTTAGTAACCAAGGTCATGTATGTGCGTTGAGTTTTTCAGCAATTTAATCTCTAAAATATTTAATTACGCGAGGAAAAATATATGAATAATAATCCAGAAGTAAAAATAAGAACGATTTTGTCTCTTTTTCTTAACGTTAATATTGATGATTTCAATATGGATGCAAACCTTGCTGATGCCTATGATATGGATTCTACGGAATTGGCTGACTTGGCAAAAGAGATTACGAAAGAGTTCGGTATTTCTGTGACGAAAAGTCAGTTCAGTAATTGGGAAACAGGAAGAGCCGTTCTTGATTTCGTCTCATCAAGTTTAAACGATAAAAATTAATTGCTAATTAAAGGGAAACAGAAATGAAACTAATCTCTATGTTGTTACATTCAGAGCATGATAACTTACATCATGATTGTATTGTCACTAAGGATTATCATTATACAAGAAAAGAGGTCATATCTTCTGTTTCCCATTTAATTGACGATTTACTTAGTCGAGGAGTGCAAAAAGGTAATAAAGTCATTGTTATATTTGAACATGATGAATTAGGTGTTTTCTTTTTAGCTGCCGCCAGTGCTATGGGGTTGCATTTATTAATGCCCTATAATTTATCATCAGCGACAATCGATGAATGGATTAATTTCACCAATGAAGTGCAATACGATTTTGTTGTTTATCTCAAAAAAGATAAACATTTTGTTGGAAAATTAAAAGAAAACAACATTAATGTGATTGATATTTCAGATCATAAGCTCGGCGTTAGTGATGATATTGCGGAAATCCCAATGATAACTTATTCTCCGCAACCTATTGCTAACTTTATTGTCCTGTTTACCAGTGGGAGTACAGGTAAACCGAAAGCCATTAGTATTTCAGAATCGTTAGTATGTCGTCGAATTTATTCGGTGACCGAGAAATTAAAATTTACGCAAGATGCCAAAATATTCATGTCAGGTTTGTTGAATAATACAACTGGAGTGATTTTTTCTTTCGGCTCATTATTACATCAATCAACACTTTTTATACCCGAAGATAGAAATGTAGAGAGATGGCCTGATTATCTTTCTCGCAATAAAATCACTCATATTATGTTACGCCCAGAATCAATGAAATTATTCGTTAAATCGACAGCAGAACTTAATATTGATCTCTCTTGTTTACGGGTGGTTGCTTATGGCGCTGCGGCGATGCCTCCTAGCGTACTTGAGAAAGGGCGCCAATTAATTGGCTGTGAATGGGTGCAGGGATATGGGTTAAGTGAAACTTATGGTCCTTTCTGTTGGGTAGGTGAGCAAGATCATCGTGATAAAAGATATCTCAATTCAATTTATTGTGTTGGCAAGATTGATAATACATTGGAAGTGGCAGTTAAGCCTATTATAGGCTCATCGGATAATATCGGAGAAATTATACTAAGAGGTGAAAGTATTATGGAAGGATATTATGATGTCCTTTCTGGAGAAATAACGCCTCCTGATGAATGGTTTGCCACTGGCGATCTCGGTTATATAGATGAAGAAGGTTATTTAGTTTTAAAGGGACGTAAGCAAAATACTTTTATGAGTGCTAACGGACATAGAATTTATCCTGAAGAAATTGAATCTATCTTATCCCGAATACCCAATGTGAATGTGGCTACGGTTGTTGGTTTTTCTTTCCATGAAAATGGTGTTGCTATTGATCAGCCGGTTGCTTGCATGAGTGGAGAGATATCGAAGAAGTCATTACCTGAAATTGAAGATATTATTTCATCATTTTTAATGAGTAAACTTAGTCGAGAAAAATGGCCGGATTGGTTCTATGTTACTGATGAATACTTTCCAAAGAGCCATAATGATAAGATATTGAAATCAGAGTTAATTAAATCAATCGATCCTAAAAAATTATTTACATTGAGGAACCAATAATGAATTATGTAGAATCACATTCAATTGTCTGTAATGCTCAAATAGAAGATGTATATCAAATTATTATTAATTCTGATAAATGGCCGGGAATATTTGAACCCTGTCAGGAAATAAAAGTGCTCTTTAGAGATAAAGAAGGAGAGAAAATACAAGTTAAAGCCTTAATTAACGGTATTTTAATGCAGTGGGAATCAGACCGTAAATTTTATCCAGAAACATTCAGTATAAAATCGAAACTGAATCCGCCAATGACATTAGTTAAAGAAATGGAAACGTCATGGCGCGTGATTAAAATTAATTCTCAGCAATGTGTGCTGCTGTTAGAGCATTTGTATGATCTTGAGTCTGAGATCACTGGGTTAATTGATGGTGTTGAAACAGTAGAACAGGCACACGAATTTATCAGTAAAGCTATTGATAATAATTCAGTTAAAGAACTCAAGAACATAAAAAATATTGTAGAGTCAGCAGAAGGTGTAGAAAAAATATTAAAAGGAACGATTACCCACTCAGCCGTATGTGAAGCGCCAGCGCAGCAGGTCTATGCTTTGGTTAAGGATGTCTCTTGTTGGACGGATATTTTTTCGTTCTGTGATGGTGCGGAAGTTTTAAATAGATCAGGCAATGAAGAATTGGTTGAAATCAAAGCAAAACAAAATAATAAAGCAGTAAGTTGGCAAACGAAACGATATTATTTTGATGCTATTTATCGGGTTGACTATGTTATGCCTACACCGATGCCATTATTCAAAACAATGTCTGGCAGATGGCAAATCATTCCCATTAATGATCAACGCTGTATTTTAACAGTACAAAGGAACTGGACTTTATTAGAAGATGTCAGTGGTATCGTTGATGGTATCGATAATCATGACCAGGCTAATTCCTTTGTTATCTCATTTATTAATGATAATACTCGAATGGAGATGGATAGTTTCAAGAGCCAGGTAGAAAGTCATAAAAAATCAAATTTATTAACTTTCTCAGCAGGATATTATATTCCTCACCAAGTTGATGATGTTTATAATATATTTTTAAATATCAATGACTGGGGTAAGATATTGCCTCATTGTGATTCAGTAAAAGTCATTTACAATGATGATAAATATCAAGAATTTAATATGGAAGTATCAACACCAAATGGAAATGAGACTTTCCGTAGTATACGATTCTGTGATGCAGATAATTTATCGATTGAATATTTCCAACCAGAGCCGCCTTTAGTATTAAAGTCTCATAGTGGTTCATGGCGGATATTTAATAAAGGAAGCGGTTCATTCATTGTTTCTAGTCATGATGTTGAGTTAAATCATGATTTATGTGCAGTTAAATTTGGTACAGAAGATAAAGCAAAACAACGAGAGATAGTAAAAAATGCTATTTCAGAAAATAGTAAGAAAATGGTCTTTGCCTGTAAAGAGTGGTTAGACGCTCGTATTTAGTAAATCAAAGGAAAGTAAGATGAATAATAAAAATAAACCCAATAGAATTTCGCCAGAACTTCTTGCTACTTGTGGTTATTTTATGCCAAGACTATTTTTCTTAAATTCTCAATATGCTCCCCAAGTTCATTGGGGAGATGTTGTTGCGGCATTGAGTCATTTTTCAGAGGGAAATTTAGACTTATCCTCTGAAGAGTTTTGGTATGAATGGATGATTAATTGGTCAAAAGTGGGTGATAGCTATATTAGTATCGCAAACTCGGCTAAAAGTGAAGTCAGCCATGTTCGTGCTTTGAGGAGTGCTGCTGCCTGTTATCATTGGGCCGAATTTATGTATTTCAGTGATAGGAGCAGAAAGATACAGCTCAGAGAGTATATTCGTTCATGTTTTTTATCTAGTATAAAATATAGTGATTTGTTAGTTGAACATCAGTATATTGTCGTCGATAAATTTCATATGCCGTTTTTCCTTATATTCCCTAAAGGGTATAAAGAAGAAGAGAATCATCCTTTGCCTTGTGTTATTTTATCCAATGGATTGGATTCAATGACTGAAATTGAAATATTATCTTTAGCCGAGTTTTTCTTGGGGAAAAATATGGCGGTAGCTATATTTGATGGACCAGGACAGGGAATAAATCTTGGAAACTCACCAATAGCTATCGATATGGAATTATATGTTTCTTCTATAGTTAAATTATTAGAGGATGACGCCAGAATTAATAGTGATCTCCTCTGTTTCTTAGGAATTAGTTTTGGTGGTTATTTTGCTCTACGCGTTGCGCAAAAAATTGGCGATAAATTTTGTTGTATCGTCAATTTATCCGGTGGACCTGAAATAGCAGAGTTTGATAAGTTGCCAAGAAGGCTTAAAGAAGATTTCCAGTTTGCATTTATGCAAGATAATAATTGTATGCAGTCTCTTTTTGATGAAATTAAATTGGATGTCTCTTTACCTTGTAAAACCAAGGTTTTTACTGTTCATGGTGAATTAGATGATATATTTCCGATCGATAAAGTGAAAAAATTAGATCAGTTATGGGGTGATAATCATAAGTTATTATGTTATGAATCTGAGGCTCATGTTTGTTTAAATAAAATAAACGAATATATGATACAAGTTTCAGATTGGGTTAGTGAGCAATTTTGGCTGAATGGCTATAAGAAAGGCTAACTTATTTTATACTATACCTAATAGATTTCGAGTTGCAGCGCGGCGGCAAGTGAACGAATCCCCAGTCACATAGATAACGATGTGACTGGGGTGAGTGAAAGCAGCCAACAAAGCAGCAGCTTGAAAGATGAAGGGTATATACCCAATGGATTTCAAGATGCATCGCGACGGCAAGGGAGCGAATCCCCGGGAGCATAGATAACTATGTGAC
>NZ_JAZGJN010000241.1:0-32883 GCF_038085095.1 Photorhabdus sp. P32
TTGGTGTATAAAGTGTTAGTTTGTGTCTACCTATAGTCTTGCTGGTTATGCTGGAAAAAATGATGCCGCCGATGCTTTTGTGAACAGAACTTGATTAAAACGGAACACCAAGTAAAAAATTGTTACGTTATCAATAATCTGAAATGCCCTCCAAAAAGGAGGGCATTTCAGATTATTGACAAAGTGCTGGTTTTTTATCCGGCACTTTGCTTTAATCAAATTCCGTTTACCCGACGGAGCTTGCCGCCATGTTAAGAATCCCCCCTCCCCAGACGTTTCCCCCCGAAACGCTCTCACTCGATGACCTCGTGCCTCAAAATCACCTAGTTCGCAAAGTCGATGCCGCCGTTGATTTCGAATTTATCCGGGACTTAGTTGCCCCTTTGTATTGCCACAATAATGGCCGCCCGGCGATAGACCCGGTTATGCTGATTAAGATGATGTTACTGATGTACTTATTTGGCATCCCCAGCGAACGCCGGCTGGTGCAGGAAATTCAGGTCAATATGGCCTACCGCTGGTTTTTGCGGCTCGGGCTGACAGAGAAAGTCCCCGATGCCTCCACGCTCAGCCAGAATCGGCGGCGCCGATTCAACCATTCCGATGTGTTCCAGCACATTTTCGACAACATTGTCGAACAGGCTATCGGTAGAGGTTTTGTCGGCGGCCGGGAACTTTATACAGACAGCACTCATCTGAAAGCCAGTGCCAATCCCCATAAATCCGACAGTATTCTGCGTCCCGTTCCTCCGGGCGCTTATCTGGACGAGTTGGAAAAAGCAGTGAATGAAGACCGGGCTAAGTCCGGAAAAAAAGCCTGAAGCCAGCCCATAAGGAACGGCAAAGACAGACCAAAGTCAGTACGACTGACCCGGAAAGCGGGTTTATGCACCGGACGAACAAACCCAAAGGATTCTTCTATCTCGACCACCGTACCGTGGATGGAAAAGCCAATATTATTCTGGATACCTATGCCACAGCGGGCAATGTCCACGACAGCCAGCCTTTGATAGGGCGTCTGACGCGTCAGTTGGATCGTTTTCCGCTTAATCCGGTCGCCATCGTACTGGATGCAGGCTATTTTACGGCCCCAGTTTGCCACCTGACCCTGGAGCTGGGTCTGACACCGGTCATCAGTTATCGGCGCCCAAACAAAGGGCCGAATCTCTTTCAAAAGAAACAATTTATTTATGATCCGCAACAGGATTGCTATGTTTGCCCGCAGGGCGAAAAGCTGATTTATACCACCACAAGTCGTCAGGGATACCGTTATTACCGGACGGCGGCGGGTATTTGCCAGAATTGCCCGCTGCGGGCGGCCTGTACCCGGGCGAAAAAGGGAAAAACCATCACACGGCATATCTGGGAAACGGGCAAAGAAAAGGCCAGAGAAATCCGTTTGAGTCCGTGGGGTAAAAAGGTGCACAAGCGGCGAAAAGAAACGATAGAACGGAGTTTTGCGGATGCGAAGCAGCATCATGGGCATCGTTATGCCCTTTTTCGCGGGTTGCGGAAAGTTCAGATACAATGCCTGTTGGCGGCAACAGCACAAAATATCAAGAAGATAGCTTTACTGGTGGCGGCACTTTATTGGTTTTATCTGTGGTTTACCCGTGAATGTATTGGGGCAGAAAGCCAATCCTGTGCAGGAAAAGGGCGTATCGGGGATCTATAAGGAAAAATCGGAAGATAATGAGTGATAACGACAAACCCCGTTACTTTCAACGAGGTTTGTCAGCAGTCTGAAATGCCCTCCAAAAAGGAGGGCATTTAATTAGCTAGCGTGTTCTAAGAATTACTTCTTATCGCCGCCAAAACCGGCATTCAACAGTTCTGCCAAGTTCGCAGTAGCTTCATCGACACTCACTTGCGGCGCCTCAGCAGGCTCATTCAAATGACGACGACGTATGCGCTCCTGATGGTAAGCATAACCAGTACCAGCAGGGATCAGACGACCAACGATGACGTTTTCTTTCAAGCCACGCAGTTCATCACGTTTACCCGCAACCGCAGCCTCAGTCAGTACGCGGGTCGTTTCCTGGAACGATGCCGCAGAGATGAAGGATTCAGTTGCCAGAGACGCTTTGGTGATACCCAACAGGTCACGGCCATAAGTTGCAGCCACTTTACCTTCTTGCTCCAACTTACGGTTTGCCACTTTAACGCGGGCATATTCAACCTGTTCGCCTTCCAGGAACTCGGAACTACCTGCACTTTCAATGGTTGCTTTACGCAGCATCTGACGAACGATAACCTCAATGTGTTTATCGTTAATCTTAACCCCTTGCAGACGGTAAACTTCCTGAACTTCGTTGGTGATGTAACGGGTAACCGCATGAACACCACGCAGGCGCAAGATGTCATGTGGCGACTCTGGACCATCAGAGATAACGTCACCACGTTCAACCACTTCACCCTCGAACACGTTGAGCTGACGCCATTTAGGTATCATCTCTTCGTAAGCATCACCACCATCTAATGGGGAGATAACCAAACGGCGTTTGCCCTTAGTTTCTTTACCAAAGGAGACAATACCGCTAACTTCAGCCAGGATAGCAGGCTCTTTCGGACGACGTGCTTCGAACAAGTCAGCAACACGCGGCAGACCACCGGTAATATCTTTCGTACCGCCGGATTCTTGAGGAATACGCGCTAAGGTATCACCCGCAGAGATGCTTACGCCATCGTCTAACTGAACAATCGCTTTGCCCGGCAGGAAATATTGCGCAGGCATATCTGTACCTGGAATCAATACATCGTCACCCTTGGCATCAACGATTTTCAGCGCCGGACGCAGGTCTTTACCACTACCGGTACGCTCTGCGCTATCCAGAACAACCAATGAAGATAGCCCTGTTAATTCGTCAGTCTGACGGGTAATGGTCTGACCATCGACCATGTCAGCAAAACGGATGATACCCGATACTTCACTGACAACTGGCATGGTGTGCGGATCCCAATTAGCAACGGTTTCACCGCCGTTAACTGTTTCGCCATCACCTTTACCCAGTACTGCACCGTAAGGCACTTTATAGCTTTCTTTAGTACGACCAAATTCGTCGATCAAACACAGTTCGGTGTTACGAGAAGTAATGACCAGTTTGCCTGCGGAGTTCGTCACGGATTTAGCGTTAAACAGTTTCAGGCTACCTTTATTACGCACCTGAATGCTGGATTCTGCTGCTGCACGAGACGCCGCACCACCAATGTGGAATGTACGCATCGTCAACTGTGTACCCGGCTCACCGATAGACTGAGCAGCTATAACGCCGACAGCCTCACCTTTATTGATAATGTGTCCGCGAGCAAGGTCACGACCATAGCAGTTCGCACAAACACCGAAGTCAGTTTCACAACTTACAACGGAACGTACTTTAATGCTGTCAACGGAGCTTTCTTCTAACAGATCACACCATTTCTCATTCAACAAGGTGTTACGTGGCACCAGAATGTCAGCAGTACCCGGTTTCAGAACATCTTCCGCCGTCACACGACCCAATACACGCTCACGCAGTGGTTCTTTAACATCACCACCTTCAATAACCGGCGTCATCAGAATACCGTCGTGCGTACCACAGTCATCTTCTGTAACAACCAAGTCTTGCGCCACGTCAACCAGACGACGAGTCAGGTAACCAGAGTTCGCCGTTTTCAGTGCGGTATCCGCCAAACCTTTACGAGCGCCGTGGGTTGAGATGAAGTACTGGAGTACGTTCAAACCTTCACGGAAGTTCGCAGTAATTGGGGTTTCGATAATGGAGCCATCCGGCTTAGCCATCAAGCCACGCATACCCGCCAACTGACGGATCTGAGCGGCAGAACCACGCGCGCCAGAGTCAGCCATCATAAAGATGCTGTTGAAGGAAACTTGCTGTTCTTCCTCACCATCACGGTTAGTGACCGTTTCGGTAGACAAGTTTTCCATCATTGCTTTAGCAACACGTTCGTTTGCCGCAGCCCAGATATCGATAACTTTGTTATAACGTTCACCGGCTGTGACCAGACCAGACTGGAACTGTTCCTGAATTTCAGCAACTTCCGCTTCGGCTTCCGCAATGATGCCCGCTTTTTTCTCTGGGATCACCATGTCATCAATACCAACAGATGCGCCTGAACGTGCAGCGTAAGCAAAGCCGGTATACATGATCTGGTCAGCGAAAATAACCGTTGGTTTCAAGCCCATCACACGGTAACAGGTGTTCAGCATTCTGGAGATAGCTTTTTTACCCAGTGGTTGGTTAACCAGCGAGTAAGGCAAACCTCTTGGTACGATCATCCACAGGATTGCACGGCCGATAGTCGTATCAACCAGACCCGTGTTAATCGTGATATTGCCTTCGCCATCTTTCACTTCTTCAGTGATACGCACTTTAACGCGGGCATGCAAAGAAGCCAGACCTGCGCGGTATACGCGTTCTGCTTCTTTAGGGCCAGTCAGCACCATGCCTTCGCCTTTGGCGTTAACACAGTCACGGGTCATGTAGTACAGACCCAAAACAACGTCCTGAGATGGAACGATGATTGGCTCACCACTCGCTGGAGACAGGATGTTGTTAGTCGACATCATCAGCGCACGCGCTTCTAACTGAGCTTCCAGTGTCAGCGGTACGTGAACAGCCATTTGGTCACCGTCGAAGTCGGCGTTATACGCCGCACACACCAATGGGTGCAACTGAATCGCTTTACCTTCGATCAGAACCGGTTCGAATGCCTGAATACCCAAACGGTGAAGTGTCGGCGCACGGTTCAGCAGAACCGGGTGTTCACGAATAACTTCATCCAGGATATCCCATACCACCGCCTCTTCACGCTCAACCATCTTTTTAGCGGCTTTAATCGTAGTCGCTAAACCACGTAGTTCCAGCTTGCCGTAGATGAATGGCTTAAACAGCTCCAGCGCCATCTTCTTAGGCAGACCACACTGATGCAGACGCAGGTAAGGACCTACAGTAATTACAGAACGACCGGAATAGTCAACACGTTTACCCAACAAGTTCTGACGGAAACGACCTTGTTTACCCTTGATCATATCAGCCAAGGATTTCAACGGGCGTTTGTTAGAACCGGTAATGGCACGACCGCGACGACCGTTATCCAGCAACGCATCAACCGCTTCCTGCAACATACGTTTTTCGTTACGAACGATGATATCTGGCGCAGCCAGATCTAACAGGCGCTTCAAGCGGTTGTTACGGTTAATCACACGACGATAGAGATCGTTTAGATCCGAAGTGGCAAAACGGCCGCCATCCAGTGGAACCAATGGACGTAAATCCGGCGGCAGAACTGGCAGAACCGTCAGAACCATCCATTCTGGTTTGTTGCCAGATTGAATAAAGGCTTCCAACAGTTTAATACGTTTGGTCAGCTTCTTACGTTTAGTTTCAGAGTTAGTTTCATTCAACTCTTCACGCAGCGTTTCACACTCATTTTCCAGATCAAGATTTTTCAGCAAAGACTGGATAGCTTCTGCGCCCATCTTCGCATCGAATTCATCACCAAACTCTTCCAGCGCATCCAAGTATTGCTCTTCTGTCAGGATCTGACTGCGTTCCAAGCTAGTCATACCGCCTTCTACCACCACATAGGATTCGAAGTACAGTACACGCTCAATATCACGCAATGGCATATCCAGCAACAAACCGATGCGAGATGGCAATGATTTCAAGAACCAAATGTGTGCAGTCGGAGAAGCCAGTTCAATGTGACCCATACGCTCACGACGAACTTTAGTTTGGGTAACTTCTACACCACACTTCTCACAAATTACACCACGGTGTTTCAAGCGCTTATATTTACCACACAAGCACTCATAGTCTTTTACTGGTCCGAAAATACGGGCGCAGAAAAGGCCGTCACGCTCAGGTTTGAACGTGCGGTAGTTAATAGTTTCCGGCTTTTTCACTTCACCGAATGACCACGAACGGATCATATCTGGCGAGGCCAGAGCTATTTTGATCGCATCAAACTCTTCGGTCTTAGTTTGCGCTTTCAGAAACTTCAATAAGTCTTTCACGAAATGGCTCCTGTCGGAGTTAGACCTGTCAGGAGAGCAGCCCATGCCGCTCTCCCCTATGACCAGTGCAACCACTGGCTGGTAAACTGCCCGTCATATCCATTTATTCGGGGCAGTACCAGCGGGAATACGATTTATTCGTCTTCCAGCTCGATGTTGATACCCAGAGAGCGGATCTCTTTCAACAATACGTTGAAGGATTCCGGCATACCTGGCTCCATCTGGTGGTTGCCATCCACGATGTTTTTATACATCTTGGTACGGCCGTTAACATCGTCGGACTTGACGGTGAGCATTTCCTGCAAGGTGTACGCGGCACCGTATGCTTCCAATGCCCACACTTCCATCTCACCGAAGCGTTGACCACCGAACTGCGCCTTACCACCCAACGGTTGCTGAGTAACCAGACTGTACGAACCGGTTGAACGGGCGTGCATTTTGTCATCCACCAGGTGGTTCAGCTTCAGCATATACATGTAGCCAACGGTAACCTGACGTTCAAATTGCTCACCAGTACGACCATCAAACAGGGTAATTTGACCAGAAGTCGGCAAATCACCCAGTTTCAGCAGCTCTTTAATTTCTTTCTCTTTCGCACCATCAAACACAGGTGTCGCAATTGGCATACCTTTTTTCAGGTTTTCTGCCAAACGCATAACTTCTTCATCAGAGAAAGCGCTCAGATCAACTTTCTGACGGGTTTCATCACCCAGGTCATAAGCTTTCTGGATAAATTCACGCAGTTTGGCAACTTCCTGCTGCTGTTTCAGCATCGCATTGATCTTGTCGCCAATACCTTTCGCAGCCATACCCAGATGCGTTTCCAAGATCTGACCGATGTTCATACGTGATGGTACGCCCAGTGGGTTCAGTACGATGTCTACCGGAGTGCCGTTTTCATCGTAAGGCATATCTTCGATCGGGTTGATCTTGGAGATAACACCCTTGTTACCGTGGCGACCCGCCATCTTATCACCAGGCTGAATCTGACGTTTAACCGCCAGATAAACTTTGACGATTTTCAGCACACCCGGCGCCAAATCATCACCCTGAGTGATCTTACGGCGTTTAGCATCCAGCTTTTTCTCGAACTCAGCTTTGAGTTCGTCATACTGTTCAGCCAACTGCTCCAACTGATTCTGTTTCTCTTCATCAGCCAGACCCAGTTCTAACCAACGCTCACGTGGCAGTTTATCCAGCTTCTCAGCTTCGATGCCGCCAGAAATCAAAACAGAACGGATACGTGCAAACAGGCCAGCTTCAAAGATTTGCAACTCTTCTGTCAGGTCTTTCTTAGCCTGACGCAACTGCATCTCTTCGATTTCTAAAGCACGTTTATCTTTTTCTACGCCGTCACGGGTAAATACTTGTACGTCGATAACCGTACCGGATACGCCATTTGGTACGCGCAGAGAAGAGTCTTTAACATCAGACGCTTTCTCACCGAAAATCGCCCGCAGCAATTTTTCTTCCGGCGTTAGCTGAGTTTCACCTTTAGGCGTCACTTTACCAACCAGAATGTCACCGCCTGTCACTTCTGCGCCAATATAAACAATACCGGATTCATCCAGTTTGGAGAGTGCGGCCTCACCTACGTTAGGGATATCAGCGGTGATCTCTTCAGGCCCTAATTTGGTATCGCGAGATACGCAAGCCAGTTCCTGGATATGAATGGTTGTAAAACGATCTTCCTGGACGACACGCTCAGAAACTAAGATGGAGTCCTCGAAGTTATAACCATTCCACGGCATGAACGCTACGCGCATGTTCTGGCCGAGCGCCAGTTCACCCAAGTCAGTGGATGGACCATCAGCCAGTACGTCACCACGTTCCACCGGTTCGCCCAGAGAGACACACGGCATCTGGTTAATACAGGTATTCTGGTTAGAACGGGTATATTTAGTCAGGTTATAAATATCAATACCTGCTTCACCCGAATACATCTCATCTTCGTTTACTTTGATCACGATACGAGATGCATCAACGTACTGAACCACACCACCACGTTTAGCAACAGAAGTTACACCTGAGTCAACCGCTACTGCACGTTCCATACCTGTACCGACCAACGGCTTATCAGCACGCAGAGTAGGAACAGCCTGACGTTGCATGTTTGCACCCATCAATGCGCGGTTTGCGTCATCGTGTTCCAGGAATGGGATCAAGGAAGCACCAACGGAAACCACCTGCTGGGTGGAAACGTCCATATATTCAACCTGCTCGCGGTTAAATAAGCTGGATTCACCATAACTACGGCAAGTTATCAGATCTTCAACGAAGTGGCCTTCATCATCTAATACGGTGTTTGCCTGCGCGATAACGAAGTTACCTTCTTCAATCGCAGACAGATAATGAATTTCATCAGTAACAACGCCATCACGAACCAGACGATATGGGGTTTCAAGGAAACCATACTCGTTAGTCTGCGCATAAACAGACAATGAGTTAATCAGACCGATGTTCGGACCTTCCGGGGTTTCGATTGGACATACACGGCCATAGTGGGTTGGGTGTACGTCACGCACTTCGAAGCCAGCGCGTTCACGAGTCAAACCACCTGGACCTAACGCAGAGATACGGCGCTTGTGAGTGATTTCAGAAAGCGGGTTGTTTTGGTCCATGAACTGAGATAGCTGGCTGGAACCAAAGAATTCTTTCACTGCGGCTGAAATCGGCTTAGCGTTGATCATGTCCTGAGGCATCAGCGTATCCAGATCACCCAGAGACAGGCGCTCTTTAACTGCACGCTCAACACGTACCAGACCTACACGGAACTGGTTTTCCGCCATCTCGCCAACAGAACGGATACGACGGTTGCCTAAGTGGTCGATATCGTCGACTTCGCCTTTACCATTACGGATATCAATGAGTTTCTTCATGACATCAATGATGTCATTCTTACTCAGAATACCAGAACCTTCGACTTCTTCCCGGCTCAATGAGCGGTTGAATTTCATACGACCAACCGCAGAAAGATCATAACGATCTTCTGAGAAGAACAGATTTTCAAACAGATTTTCTGCCGCTTCACGGGTTGGCGGCTCGCCAGGACGCATCATGCGATAAATCTCAACCAAAGCGCTCAAGCGGTCATTGGTTGGATCAACACGCAGTGTCTCGGAAATATACGCACCGTGATCTAAGTCGTTGGTGAACAGTGTTTCGATAGATTTGTGACCAGCCTGACTCAAACGCGCCAGCAGATCCAAAGAGAGCTCCATGTTAGCAGCACAGATAATTTCACCTGTATTGACATCAATGTAGTCTCTTGCAACAACTTTACCCGCAATGTATTCAACAGGAACCTCAATGCGGTTCACTTCGTCTTTTTCTAACTGGCGGATATGACGTGCGGTAATACGACGGCCTTTTTCAACATAAACCTTGCCGTTTGCTTCAATATCAAAAGAAGCGGTTTCACCGCGCAAACGTTCTGGCACCAGCGTCATTTGCAGTCTGTTGTCACGAATTTCGAAAATCGTTTTACTGAAGAACAGGTTCAAAATCTCTTCAGTGCTGTAATCCATTGCACGCAGAATAATCGTTGCCGGCAATTTACGACGGCGGTCAATACGTACAAACAGATTATCTTTTGGATCGAATTCGAAATCTAACCAAGAACCACGGTAAGGAATAATACGTGCGTTATACAGCACCTTACCGGATGAGTGAGTTTTACCCTTATCGCTGTCAAAGAATACACCAGGACTACGATGTAACTGGGAGACAATAACCCGCTCAGTACCATTGATAACAAAGGTACCGTTGTCAGTCATGAGCGGAATTTCACCCATGTAGACTTCTTGCTCTTTGATGTCTTTGACCGTGCCTTCCGGTGCTTCACGTTCATAGATAACCAGACGCAACTTAACGCGCAGAGGCGCAGAATAAGTTACACCACGAATCTGGCACTCTTTAACATCAAACACTGGCTCACCAAGACGGTAGCTAACGTATTGCAGCTCCGAACTGCCGCTATAGCTCTGAATTGGGAATACAGAACGGAATGCCGCTTCTAAACCATTCTGGCCTTCTGGATCTTGCTCGATAAACTTCTGGAACGAGTCAAGTTGGATAGAAAGGAGATAAGGTACGTCCAACACTTGGGGACGCTTACCAAAATCCTTACGAATACGTTTTTTCTCGGTATAGGAGTAAACCATAGGGTTCCTCAGCTCGCTGATCAGTGACCCACTCTGCCCGCCCTAAAGGACAGCTCTTTACGACACTGTTTTTTCGAACAGAAAATTGAATTATTTTCCGTAATACTTATTACTATTACTCTTAAATCATTTCATTGCGTTACCTTACTACCGAGCTACCCGAGTGGATCGTAGCTGAGAACGCAGTATATTAAGTCGTCAATAGGAAAAAGTATTTAGGGGTTAATTAACAGCCAAACAGTGGAAATGCTGCTAATGCCCTACAGCGCAAAAAGGCTGGTGATTAAAAAATCACCAGCCATCAGCCTTTAAAGTCAGGCTGCTAACTTAAAACTGAACTTACTTAACCTCAACAGAAGCACCTGCTTCTTCCAGAGATTTTTTCAGTGCTTCAGCGTCATCTTTGCTGATGCCTTCTTTCAGTACAGCTGGAGCGCTTTCAACCAGATCTTTCGCTTCTTTCAGACCCAGGCCGGTTGCGCCGCGTACTGCTTTGATAACAGCAACTTTGTTGCCGCCAATAGCGGACAGAACAACGTCAAACTCGGTTTTTTCTTCAACAGCTTCAGCCGCGCCAGCAACAACAGCTACCGCTGCCGCAGCAGAAACGCCGAATTTCTCTTCCATTGCAGTGATCAGTTCAACAACATCCATAACGGACATGCCTGCAACTGCATCCAGAATTTGTTCTTTATTGATAGACATAACAAGTGTTCCTAAAATTCAGAAATAATTTATACGTTAAAAAGCAACGAAGGAAATCGGCAATTAAGCTACTTCTTTCTGCTCGCGTAACTCGCGTAACGCAGCCAGAGTACGAACCAGTTTGCCTGCAACGGCTTCTTTCATGGTTGACATCAGGCGTGCGATTGCTTCTTCGTAAGTTGGGAGTGTCGCCAGACGGTCAATATTGGCCGCAGAGATAAACTCACCTTCAAAGGCTGCTGCTTTAATCTCGAATGCTGGATTCGCTTTCGCGAACTCTTTGAACAGACGCGCAGCGGCGCCCGGATGTTCGTTAGAGAAAGCAATCAAGGTTGGACCAACAAACGCTTCTTTCAGGCACTCATAAGCAGTACCTTCAACAGCACGGCGGATCAGTGTGTTACGCACAACACGGATGTAAACGCCAGCTTCGCGACCTGCTTTACGCAGTTCAGTCATTTTATCTACGGCAACGCCGCGGGAATCCGCAACAACCGCAGACAGCGCGCCTTTGGCTACTTCGCTAACTTCAGCAACAATCGCTTGTTTGTCTTGAAGATTTAGTGCCATTAGCTTCTTGCTCCTGGATTAACCGGGAAAAACCCGGAACTCACATCGCTCATAACACTAAAAGTGCCTGAGCTCTAAAACACGGTGAGCAGAATCCAGAAATGAATGTCATTTGGCTCTGTCACCGTCTACGCAGGGATATTAAGTAATTACTTACACCTGCGGTCTTGGACGGGGCTTGGATTAGGCCAAGCTCCAACCGAAAATTTTTTATTTAGCTAATAAAAAACTTACTAGCCAAATACAAGGCGCCAAATTTTAGACAAATCTGACGCCAAGGTAAAGCGATAATCACATTCAGCTAAAATTAAGCTGAAGCGCTCAGACCTGACTGGTCAATCGCAACACCTGCGCCCATAGTAGTGGACAGGCTAACTTTCTTAATGTAAACACCTTTAGCAGAAGATGGTTTGGCTTTTTTCAGCGCAACCAGCAAAGCTTCCAGGTTTTCTTTCAGTTTGTTAGCATCAAAATCAACTTTACCAATGGTGGTGTGGATAATGCCGTTCTTATCGTTACGGTAACGAACCTGACCCGCTTTAGCATTCTGTACAGCTTCAGCAACGTTAGGAGTTACAGTACCTACTTTAGGGTTTGGCATCAGACCACGTGGACCCAGGATTTGACCTAATTGGCCAACAACGCGCATTGCATCTGGAGAAGCGATAACAACGTCAAAGTCCATTTCGCCTTTTTTAACCTGTTCAGCCAGATCTTCCATACCTACCAGTTCAGCGCCCGCTGCTTTAGCAGCTTCTGCATTTGCGCCTTGGGTAAATACAGCTACGCGAACAGAACGGCCAGTACCGTGAGGCAGTACCGTCGCACCACGCACGTTCTGGTCAGATTTACGAGCGTCGATACCGAGGTTAACAGCAACGTCAACGCTTTCTACGAATTTAGCGGTAGCCAGCTCTTTCAGCAGAACAACGGCTTCGTTAATGTCATACTGCTTAGTTGCATCCACTTTGTCGCGGATTGTGCGCATGCGCTTGGTCAGTTTAGCCATCGATTAACCCTCCACTACCAGGCCCATGGAACGAGCAGTACCTTCAATTGAACGCATCATTGCTTCAACGCTGGCACCTGTCATATCCGCAGCTTTAGTTTCAGCAATTTCACGAACCTGCGCGCTGGTTACTTTACCAACTTTGTCTTTGTTCGGTTTGCCGGAACCTGATTTAATGCCCGCTGCTTTTTTCAGCAGAACTGCTGCTGGAGGGGTCTTAGTAACGAAAGTGAAAGAGCGATCAGAATAAACAGTGATCACAACAGGAATTGGCAGACCTTTTTCAATGCTGTCAGTTTTAGCATTGAACGCCTTACAGAATTCCATGATGTTAACACCCTGCTGACCCAGAGCAGGACCTACTGGAGGGCTTGGGTTAGCCATACCAGCTGCAACCTGCAACTTGACATAGGCTTGTACTTTCTTAGCCATTGATAATTTTCCTCTATATGGGTGGTATCGCCTTTATTTAAAAGGCTCCCCTGCTATTTCAGCCCCGCCTTATTCAGGCCAGACTACTAAAAAACAAAAGGCGCGAGATTGTATGTTAATTTCTCACCTATTGCAAGCTAGCAAAAAATATGCTCGAAAATTACGCCTTTTCTACCTGGCTGAAATCCAGCTCAACCGGTGTCGCACGACCAAAGATAGAAACTGAAACTTTCAGGCGGCTCTTCTCGTAATCGACTTCTTCCACAACACCATTGAAGTCTGCGAACGGACCATCGCTGACACGAACCATTTCGCCTGGTTCGAACAATGTTTTTGGCCGTGGTTTATCACCAACCTGCTGAAGACGATTCATAATCGCATCAACTTCTTTATCACTGATTGGCGCCGGACGGTCAGATGTGCCACCGATAAAACCCATGACGCGTGGTACGCTGCGAACAAGATGCCATGTTGCATCGTTCATGATCATTTGTACCAGCACATACCCAGGAAAAAATTTGCGTTCACTTTTGCGGCGCTGGCCGCTACGAATCTCAACAACTTCCTCTGTTGGCACCATCACTTCGCCAAAAGAATCTTCCATATCATGCAATTTGATATGTTCACGTAAAGATTGTGCAACGCGACCTTCAAACCCGGAAAATGCCTGTATAACATACCAACGTTTTTTTGGGGAATCTGACATCTTAGAACCTCAGGCCTGTAATAAATGAAACTAAACGCACCAGGATACCGTCAAGACCCCATAGGATCAAAGACATCAATGCAGTGACCGCCGCAACAATCAAAGTCGTATGCAACGCTTCCTGGCGAGTTGGCCAAATGACTTTACGCATTTCAATGCGGGCTTCTCGGGCGAAGGCCAGTGTGGTTTTCCCTTTCGCAGTCCAGAGCGCTGCCACTCCCGCAAGAGCAACAATAACAACAACTGCCATTGCGCGTAGAGGAAGGCTATACTCCCGATAAAGGTAGTTTCCAACGATAGCAACCGTTAATAAGGCTGCCACTAATAGCCATTTCATTACCTCAAGACTACGCCTGCTTTCTTGAGCATCGCTATTCGCACTCATAAACCAACCTGTAACTATGATTTAAATAGATAGCCAGCTTGCCTCGCAAGAGCAAAACAAATCAGACCGAACCAAAAAATTTGAGTGATTGTATCTGACTTGGCGCCATAATTCAGTATGACATTGTATATCTGAGAGAGATATAGCCAATTCGTTGCATCAGAGCCTATCTCACCAATAATTAAAAACAACTATTGATGAGATAGGTTCTTATTAAGACAACGTACAAAAAGGGCATCGGTTGATGCCCTTTTAGTGTAATCACATCAAAAAATTATGCGATAATTTTAGCAACAACACCAGCACCGACAGTACGGCCGCCTTCACGGATAGCGAAGCGCAGACCCTGGTCCATTGCGATTGGCGCAATCAGGGTCACTTTCATCTGAATGTTATCACCTGGCATCACCATTTCCACGCCTTCTGGCAGCTCGATTGTGCCGGTCACGTCAGTTGTACGGAAGTAGAACTGTGGACGGTAGCCTTTGAAGAATGGC
Organism: Photorhabdus sp. P32; assembly: GCF_038085095.1. NCBI lineage: Bacteria > Pseudomonadati > Pseudomonadota > Gammaproteobacteria > Enterobacterales > Morganellaceae > Photorhabdus > Photorhabdus sp. P32. The sequence goes on from NZ_JAZGJN010000241.1 coordinate 14,484, forward strand.
GTATGACGGCCGCCTTCGTCTTTGCTCAGAATATAAACTTCTGATTCGAAAGTGGTGTGTGGCTTGATTGAACCTGGTTTTGCCAGTACCTGACCACGTTCGATTTCGTCACGTTTAGTACCACGCAGCAGAACACCGACGTTCTCACCCGCACGGCCTTCGTCCAGCAGTTTGCGGAACATTTCTACGCCAGTACAAGTCGTTTTAGTCGTGTCTTTGATACCCACGATTTCAACTTCTTCACCCACTTTCACAATACCGCGCTCTACACGACCGGTAACTACAGTACCACGGCCTGAAATAGAGAATACGTCTTCGATTGGCAGCAGGAATGGCTGGTCGATTGCACGCTCTGGTTCTGGAATGTAGCTGTCCAGCGCTTCCGCCAGCTCCAGGATTTTGCTTTCCCACTCAGCATCGCCTTCCAGCGCTTTCAGCGCGGAACCACGGATAACTGGCGTGTCGTCGCCTGGGAAATCGTACTGAGACAGCAGCTCACGCACTTCCATCTCAACCAGTTCCAGCAGCTCTTCGTCGTCTACCATGTCACATTTGTTCAGGAACACGATGATGTAAGGAACGCCTACCTGACGACCTAACAGAATGTGCTCACGAGTCTGCGGCATTGGGCCGTCAGTCGCAGCAACTACCAGGATTGCGCCGTCCATCTGAGCCGCACCGGTGATCATGTTTTTCACATAGTCAGCGTGGCCTGGGCAGTCAACGTGCGCATAGTGGCGGCTTGGAGTATCGTATTCTACGTGAGAAGTAGAGATAGTGATACCACGCGCTTTTTCTTCTGGCGCGTTATCGATTTGGTCGAATGCGCGAGCGCTACCACCGTAGGTTTTAGCCAGTACAGTAGTGATGGCGGCAGTCAGGGTAGTTTTGCCGTGGTCAACGTGGCCGATAGTACCAACGTTAACGTGCGGTTTTGTACGTTCAAATTTTTCTTTAGACACGACTCTATTCCTTAATATCGCTCCCTCATCATATGGGAGGGAGCTGAATCTAGATATTAAACCCGAAAAACTTATTTAGCTTTACGAGATTCGATAATAGCCTGAGCGACGTTGCTCGGCGCTTCATTGTACTTCAGGAACTCCATAGAGTAAGAAGCACGACCTTGGGTCTGAGAACGCAGGTCAGTAGCATAACCAAACATTTCAGATAATGGTACCTGAGCACGTACGATTTTGCCGGTAGTCATATCTTCCATACCGTCAATCATACCACGGCGGCGGTTTAGGTCACCGATAACGTCGCCCATGTAGTCTTCTGGCGTTTCAACTTCAACTTTCATGATAGGTTCCAGCAGAACTGGTTTCGCCTTCATAAAGCCTTCTTTGAAGCCCATAGAACCTGCGATTTTGAACGCCATTTCAGAAGAGTCGACTTCGTGGTAAGAACCATCGAACAGCGCCACTTTCACGTCAACAATCGGGTAACCGGCCAGAACACCATTTTTCATTTGTTCCTGAATACCCTTATCTACTGCTGGGATATATTCTTTAGGAACAACACCGCCAACGATTTCGTTAGCGAATTCATAGCCTACGCCACCTGGTTCCATTGGCTCAATACGCAGCCATACGTGACCAAACTGACCACGACCACCAGACTGACGAACAAATTTACCTTCTTGTTCAACAGTAGAACGGATGGTTTCACGGTAAGCAACCTGAGGTTTACCGACGTTCGCTTCAACTTTGAATTCACGACGCATACGGTCAACCAGAACATCCAAGTGAAGCTCACCCATACCAGCGATAATAGTCTGACCAGATTCTTCATCGGTAGACACGCGGAATGATGGGTCTTCCTGAGCCAGACGACCTAAAGCGATACCCATTTTTTCCTGGTCAGCTTTAGTTTTCGGCTCGATAGCAACAGAGATGACTGGCTCTGGGAATTCCATACGCTCCAGGATAATTGGCGCGTTGATATCACACAGCGTATCACCGGTAGTCACATCTTTCAGGCCAATCGCAGCAGCGATGTCGCCTGCACGAACTTCTTTAATTTCTTCACGTTTATTAGCATGCATCTGAACGATACGGCCAAAACGCTCTTTTTTGTCTTTCACTGGGTTAAGAACGGTATCACCGGAATTGACCACACCAGAGTAGACACGGAAGAAGGTCAGGTTACCAACGAATGGGTCAGTAGCGATTTTAAACGCCAGTGCCGAAAATGGCTCGCTGTCGTCAGAATGACGCTCTGCCGGCGTATCTTTACCGTCTGGCAGAATACCTTTAATGGACTCAACATCCGTTGGCGCCGGCAGGTACTCAACAACCGCATCCAGCATTGCCTGAACACCTTTGTTCTTAAATGCGGAACCACAGGTAACCAGGATGATTTCGTTAGTCAGAACACGATGACGCAGACCAGTTTTGATCTCTTCTTCAGTCAGTTCTTCACCGCCAAGGTATTTTTCCATCAGCTCTTCTGATGCTTCCGCAGCGGCTTCAACCAAATTGTTACGCCATTCTTCCGCCAGATCCTGCATATCAGCCGGGATATCTTCATAAGCGAAGGTAGTTCCCTGATCTTCATCGTTCCAGTTGATGGCTTTCATTTTCACCAGGTCAATAACACCGGTGAACGCATCTTCTGCGCCAATGGCCAATTGCAGAGGTACTGGGTTCGCCGCCAAGCGAGTTTTGAGCTGCTCGACAACGCGTAAGAAATTCGCGCCCATACGGTCCATTTTGTTAACGAACGCGATACGTGGAACTCTATATTTATTCGCTTGACGCCATACGGTTTCGGACTGTGGCTGAACACCACCAACCGCACAATAAACCATTACGGCGCCGTCAAGAACACGCATGGAACGTTCTACTTCGATGGTGAAGTCAACGTGCCCTGGGGTGTCGATGATGTTGATACGGTGCGCGTCAAACTGCTTAGCCATACCTGACCAGAAAGCAGTCGTTGCTGCGGAGGTGATGGTAATACCACGCTCCTGCTCCTGTTCCATCCAGTCCATAGTAGCAGCGCCATCATGAACTTCACCGATCTTATGGTTTACACCAGTGTAGAACAGAATACGTTCGGTAGTGGTGGTTTTACCGGCGTCGATGTGTGCACTGATACCGATGTTACGGTAACGTGCAATGGGTGTTGTACGAGCCATTTGATTCCTCTATATCCTAGGACGTTCAATGTAAATCTGGGCGGCAGAGCAGCCACCCAGGGCATCATCACTACGACGGAATTACCAACGGTAGTGTGCGAACGCCTTGTTAGCTTCTGCCATACGGTGAACGTCTTCACGTTTCTTAACAGCAGTGCCTTTATTTTCGGCTGCATCAGATAATTCGTTCGCCAGGCGCAGGGCCATAGATTTATCACCGCGTTTACGAGCAGCTTCAACGATCCAGCGCATTGCTAACGCATTGCGACGAACCGGACGAACTTCAACTGGTACCTGATAAGTAGAACCACCAACACGGCGAGATTTAACTTCCACGGTTGGACGCACATTATCCAATGCAAGTTCAAACGCTTCCAGATGTTCTTTACCAGAACGCTGAGCCAGGGTCTCAAGCGCACTATATACAATTGCTTCCGCAGTAGATTTTTTACCATCTACCATCAGGATATTGACAAATTTGGCCAGTAATTCAGATCCGAACTTTGGATCTGGCAAAATTTTACGCTGACCAATTACACGACGACGTGGCATGGAAATACTCCGTTTCGAATTCAGGGTTGTCCAAAACTCTACGAGTTTATTTTGACATTAAGGTAAATAATGTTTGGCCTTACTTAACGGAGTACCATTAAGCTTTTGGCTTCTTCACACCGTACTTAGAACGACCTTGTTTACGGTCTTTAACACCGGAACAGTCCAGCGCGCCGCGAACAGTGTGGTAACGCACACCTGGCAAGTCTTTAACACGACCGCCACGGATCAGAATTACGGAGTGCTCTTGCAAGTTGTGGCCTTCACCACCGATGTAAGAAGAAACTTCGTAACCGTTAGTCAAACGCACACGACATACTTTACGCAGTGCAGAGTTTGGTTTTTTAGGGGTGGTGGTATATACGCGAGTACATACGCCACGCTTTTGCGGGCAAGCTTCCAGAGCAGGAACGTTGCTTTTTGCAACCTTCATGCTGCGGGGTTTGCGCACCAGCTGGTTAATAGTTGCCATTATTAAAAAAACTCCTGGTTTTTTTGCTTCGTAAACACGGATTAAATCTCTTGTCTGCCCAACGGCAAAACACGAGGACGCGGAATTTTATGGCTGACTCGTCAGGGTGTCAAGAAATATACAGCTTTTTCTCAACTACCAGGCGAATTGTTGATGATGTTTTACCGTCAGATTAACAAAGTCAGTATAGTCGATCACTTGCACTTTGTCTGAAACCTGTCCGTTCAATCCCCGCGCCTCAATATCTTCTTTCAGCACATACAAGGTAACACCACAACTGATCAGAGTCGGCAGATAGCAATTACCTTCAATTCCTGCCAGTACGCCATCCTGAATAAACAGGATGTCATCACCACTGGCAAGCAGCTTAAATATCACATTGAAATCACATTGATAAGGCGATCGGCTAACAGTATATAGCATATCATTGTCCTTCCAACAGCTCAGAATGTCAGCACGACATCATAGTCAACCAACTTCTCACGGATCGTTTCTGCGGGTATCGCTTTCGTATCCAGAACAAAACGATTGATTGAGCTTAACCCACGCATTACAAGGTCTTCCTGGCACAAATAACATTCGTCAATATCGTACAAAGGCAATACCTTAAAAGTAGCGATATAGTTTCTGGCAAGAATTCTGTCAGGCTGCTGATCCGGTAGTAGTTGGAGTACACCGTCAGAAATAAAAAATACACCTATCTTTTCTGTTAATGCCGAAGTTGCCAGTAATGCATCTAAACCTTCCCTACCCCTTGCATCACCATGAGGCGCTTTAGTGAAGACAAAAGCAATTTTTTTCATTTTTGCCTCTCAGAATTGCACCACACGGTCGCAAGTCAACATAGCCTCAGCCAGTGTTCCCAATCCACTTAATTCAAACCCTTCTGCCAGGTTTGCTACTGGTAAATTCAACTCATTGGCCTGTTGAACATCAAGAACGCCACGGCGAAGGGCAGCGGCTATACAAATATGCATGCTAAACCGGTGCTCCTTTGCCATCACCTGCCATGCGCGAACCAAGTTAAACTCATCACTGGCGGGTGCAGTCAACTGATTGCCGTTATAAACCCCTTCCCGATAAAAAAATACGGTATTAAGTTTATGCCCCATCGAAATCAAAGCTTGCGCGAATTGGTAAGCGCTGCTGGCTTGTTGGGCGCCATATGCGGGCCCCGTAACCAGCAGACAATAAGACAACGAAGACATTACCGCTCAGGCCCTAAACATTCACCATTTTTAAACTGGCGAATATAGAGATACACAGTATGTTTAGAAATATTTAAACGCTCAGCAACCTGATTGATTGCATCTTTAATATCAAAAATGCCTTTCTCATAGAGATTCAGAACCACCTGCCTGTTTTTGGCATTATTGGATACACTGCGATCAATATTGACTTCTTCGATAGTATATTCCAGCGTTTGCGCGACCAAATCATCCACGGATGAAGCAAAATTTACATTCGGTGCGACATCATGTGTTTCCTCTGGAATAAATGTCTGAATAATTTCAGAGAAAGGAACATCAAGATTCATATTAATGCACAGGAGACCGATCACTCGGCGATTCCGGTTGCGGATCGCAATTGTGACTGACTTCATCAGTGAACCGCTTTTCGCCCGGGTAAAATAGGCTTTGGATGCACTACAATCTTCGTCTGTGATGTCATGCAACATACGCAACGCAAGATCAGTAATAGGTGAACCTATTTTACGACCTGTATGTTCTCCGTTAGCTATTCTGACGGCTGAACATTTAAGATCTTCCAATGAGTGAAGGACAATCTCGCAATGCCCACCAATCAGCATAGCCAAGCCATCAACCGCGGCTTCATAAGATTTTAAAATTTCGTGGTCCGTTTCAGTAAACGGTTGGTTTTCCAGTAAATCGACATCACTGATATCACCAGATAATAACGGGTTAGACATTCAATACACCATCCTTCAAACGCAGACAACGTCTTGCTAAAAATACAACGTGATAAACCTATAAAAATTTCTTGTGGAAATTCAATTGTTGCAGCTTAACAGAGATCTTAATCAAAGATCTTTGCATTCACATGAAATATTGACGTTAAAACCACATGACATCATCGTCAAGCCATTGCTATTCAGACATTTGGTCTCTATCACAGCTTTCAGTAACAAAAAACCGTTGACAGAATCTCTACCAACGGTTTTATCCGTATTCATCAAGCTATTTAGCAAACAGCTTACTTAGCTTTGGTATCCGCTTTAACATCCAACAACTCAATATCAAAGACTAATGTGGAATTTGCAGGAATACCTGGCAGATCCGCTTTACCATAGGCCAGCTCTGGTGGAATGACCAGTTTAATTTTTCCACCTTTTTTCACATTCTGTAAACCTTCTGTCCAACCAGGGATAACGCTATCCAAGCGAATAGAAAGCGGCTCATTACGCTTATAGGAGCTATCGAACTCTTTACCATCAATCAATGCGCCCCGGTAGTTCACAACTATCGTGTCGCTTGCCACAGGTTTCTTACCACTGCCGTCCTTTTCTATTTTATACAAAAGGCCGGTTTTGCTCTTAACAACGCCTTTTTCCTTAGCAAATTCTTCACGATATTTAGCACCTTTAGCTTCATTCTCGCGAGCTTCTTTTTCCATCTTAGCTTCAGCGGCAGACTTCACTTTCCCTTCAAATGCACGCAGCGTATTTTCAATTTCGCTGTCAGTCAGTTTGCTTTTATTATTGAAAGCATCCTGCACACCCGATAACAATTGATCTTTATCCAATGGGATACCTAGAGATTTCTGTTCTTTCAGGGTGTTTTGCATATAACGCCCTAAAGATGCGCCCAGAGCATAAGCGTTTTGCTGATCTTCTGTTTTAAATGCGCTGTTCAATTCCGTGCTACTCTGACTATCTGCTTTAGCCGCCAACGCCTGAGGGGCGCTGAAAGCCATAGCTAATGTGGTAGCAAGCAGGGTAACTTTAAACAATGATTTCATCTGTTTCTCCAATAGCTTTGGGGGATTTTACCGTCAGCAAAAGTTATGCAATCAAGTCACTATAACCGTCTACAGGAGCACAACACAATATTTGCTGTTTTTAGTGCCCCAAAGTTATTAGGACAACATGAATGATAAGAGGTTTCATAATAACCGCATTTCACAGAATATTCTGGGCATAGTAGGCTACTCTTAATTAATATGAGGCATCTAACACAGGCAATATAGGACCTGAAACAGGAGAAAATCATGGATCTGTCAAAATTAGAGCAACGGCTTGAACATTTGGAAAGTCGAATTGCTTTTCAAGAAATAACTATCGAAGAATTAAATCAGGTAGTGACTGAACAGCAAATGGAGATAACTAAATTAAGAGAGCATTTGCGGTTGATGACAGAACGATTGAAAGCCGCTCAACCTTCGTTGGTCGCTTCACAATCTGAGGAAACACCTCCACCTCATTACTAGTAGTAAGATTTTAAACGACAATAAATTAGGGCAAGCATTGAAACTAACTACGCCAAACTTGCCCCGCTTTTTTAAATATTAAAAATGCACTATCTGCTTTAGCTTATCAGTGGCAACTGCCGCCACCGCAGCATCCGTGTCCTTCATCATGATGGTGATGATGACCGTCGTCATGGCCGTGACCACCACAGCAACCGCCTTCGCCATGCTCGTGACCATGAGCGCCATGAACATGACCATGAGCCAACTCTTCTTCAGTCGCTTCACGAATGGCAATGACTTCAACATTGAATTTCAGATTCTGACCAGCCAGCATATGGTTACCATCAACCACAACATGCTCATCTTCAACCGCTGTAATTTCTACAGGTACTGGCCCCATATCGGTATCAGCCAAGAAACGCATGCCAACTTCTAGTTCATCAACCCCAACAAAGACATCTTTTGGCACACGCTGAACCAGATTGTCATCATACTGACCATAAGCGTCATCAGCCTGCACGCTGACATCAAAATTCTCACCCGCCTCACGGCCTTCTAGCGCCTTTTCCAAACCGCTAATCAATGAACCACGGCCATGCAGATAGTCCAACGGCGCACTCGCCGGTGCCTCATCAACTAAAACACCATCTTCTGTTCTTACTTGATAAGCCAGGCTGACTACCAAGTCTTTTGCTACTTTCATGACATCTCCTACCCGTGGGTCTAAAAATTTTTACCGATTGTAGCGGAATTTTCAGTCTCTGTACTCACTCGCGCTAATATTCACATAATTATTGTGGGGTAAAAATACCAATAACCTGCTCCTGCTTTCTGACATGAGAGGTCACTTTCTCATCAGTCTGGCGTTGTTGGTGACCACAATGGACACATTCCACCACGTCAACCCGATCTTCTTGCCACATTGCTAGTGTGTCCTGAGAGTGACATTCTGGGCAGACAGCACCAGCAATAAATCTCTTACGACTTACTGACATGATTTGCTCCGCTATTATTCATGTATTCACGCTCATCCCAACCATCCGGTTGGCGACGTTCATTTAGCATTTCCCGTTCGAACAGCTCTTCCAGTTCCCGCCGCGCCTCTTTTATACGAGATATGTGAGCTACATCACCCTGTAGTTGCGGCATAAGTTCTCTCAGCATCCGCATATCTAACCGCTGGAAATGTTGTTTTGCACGATTAGCTTTATGCGGATGCATTCCCAATTCAACTAAGGTCTTACGCCCCAGTTCCAGAGCGCTGGAGAAAGTTTCGCGGGTGAAATTTTTTACTCCATTTTGCAACAGTTCATGCGCTTCCAAGCGTCCTCTAGCCCGCGCCATGATATGCAGATTCGGGAAATGTTTCTGGCATAAATGAACGATCATCATGGTATCTTCCGGCTCATTACAGGTGATGACTATCGCTTTAGCTTTATCCGCCCCCGCGGAACGCAGCAACTCCAATTCAGCCGCATCGCCATAATAAACTTTATAGCCATAACGCCGCATCGTACTCACAGCGCTGACATCGCGTTCTAACACCGTTACACGGATTTTATTCACCATTAGAAGGCGACCGATTACCTGTCCGAACCGGCCAAAGCCCACTAAAATCACCTGCGGATCATCATTTTCCACAAAGGGCTGTTCATCCGTCTCATCTTGGGCATTATAACGGCGTGCCAGAATAGCATCTATCAATTGCATAACAAGGGGCGTTGTCATCATCGATATTGTCACCACCACCAGCAACAAAGCCATTTGCCCACTATTGAGCACATGCTGGCTCAGTGCAGCCGAAAACAGAACAAAGGCGAATTCTCCCCCCTGACTGAGTACGCCGGAAAATTGCAAACAGGATGAACCCCGTAAGCCAGCACTCATTGCGATAAGATAAAGAACAATGCCTTTCACAATCACCAAAACCAGCACACCAAGTAATACTTCGGACAAATGTATTAGTAGTACCCCTAAATTCAGAGACATACCGACCGAAATAAAAAACAGCCCCAACAGTAATCCTTTAAACGGCTCTATGGATATTTCCAGTTCATGGCGATATTCGCTATCTGCCAGTAATACGCCAGCGATAAAGGTTCCCAGCGCCATAGAAAAACCAAGCGCCTCCATAAACAGCGCCGAGCTGAGTACCACCAATAATGCCGCCGCAGTGAATAACTCACTGACTCCAGCTCTGACAACCAAACGAAATAGCGGACGCAACAGATAACGGCCACCGAGCAGCATGCCAGCAAAAGCAGCAATTTTTAATGCTATTCGATACCAGTCGCTGGATGCCGTTCCGCCGGCCAACAGCGGAATCAATGCCAAAGCCGGGATCACCGCCATGTCCTGAAACAGCAAAACCGAGAAACCAAGCTGCCCGCCTTCATTGCGGTTCATGCCCTTCTCTTTCATGAGTTGCAGGGCCATTGCCGTTGAAGACATCGCCATACCGATACCACCAATAACCGCCGCTTGCCATGAAAAATCGGTCAGATATAGCAACACGGCCAGCACACTCGCCGTGAAAATAACTTGAGCCGCACCGACGCCAAAAATAGATCGCCTCAGTTGCCAAAGTTTAGAAGGGTTAAGCTCAAGGCCGATGATAAACATCAGGAAAACAATCCCCAACTCCGAGAAATGAAGAATATCATCAACATCCCGGATAAAGCTCAATCCCCACGGACCAAGGACAATCCCTGCCAATAAATAACCCAATACTGCCCCAATCCTGAACTTCTGTGCGATTGGCACTGCCACAACGGCAGCAAATAAAAACAATACACTGGCGCTCAATTGCGCTGAATGCTCCATAGCTTATAGCCCTCCTAATGACAATGGCGATTTGAGCCATTCACGATAAGCATTAGCATGGATGGCAAGAAGTTCAGGTTTTTGACGGCGTGCCCAATAAATAATGATCGGTGATAACCAATGCATACGGCACATAGCGGCGGTGAGTTCAAAAGGACGAAGGATCTCTTCCATTGGATAGAGATTATACCCATCAGCCCGGAAAGCGCCCTCTGGTTCTCCAGTGGTAATCACCGAACGCCAATATTTTCCCTGTAATGCCAACCCAGTAATACCGCTGGCGAATTCCCTCGTCAACACACGGTCCATCCACTCCTTTAATAAAGCGGGACAACTGTAGGTATACAGTGGGTGCTGAAAGACAATCACCTGATGTTCTCGAAGCAGTTGTTGCTCATAATGAACATCAATAAAAAAATCTGGATAAGCTCCATATAAGTCATGAATCGTAACATGCTCTAAACCCTGCACAGGTTGTAACAAAACACGATTTGCTACTGAATCCTGTGGCTCAGGATGGGCATACAGCAGCAGGACTTTAGGCGGCTGCAACATCGTTCCCTCCTCAAGAACGTGTCAGGACACGTATTTTCCGTTAACATGCATACAAAGTTACAAAATTAAGACGCTTATTATCTGTTACTGCTAATTTAACATATTTTATACAAACGATACTTATGATTGTTTTCTCTTCATTACAAATTCGTCGCGGAACCCGTGTCTTGCTGGATAATGCCAGCGCCACTATTAATCCCGGACAGAAAGTGGGTCTGGTAGGGAAAAACGGCTGTGGTAAATCTACTCTACTTGCATTATTAAAAAACGAGCTTCAGGCTGAAGCAGGAACATTCACTTTTCCCAGTAACTGGGCACTCTCTTGGGTGAATCAAGAAACGCCTGCCTTGGAAATACCTGCTCTGGAGTATGTTATTGATGGTGATCGTGAATTCCGCCAACTGGAGCAACGGTTACAAATAGCCAATGAAAAAAATGACGGTAACCTGATCGCTCACCTGCACAGTCAACTAGACACAGTTCAAGCCTGGACCATCCGTTCAAGAGCATCAAGTCTGCTACACGGCTTAGGTTTCTCTCAAGAGCAACTCGATCAACCTGTACGTGCATTTTCCGGTGGATGGCGCATGCGCCTCAATCTAGCTCAAGCACTACTCTGCCGTTCTGATTTGCTGTTGCTTGACGAACCGACTAACCACCTTGATCTGGATGCGGTTATCTGGTTGGAAAAATGGCTGAAAAGCTACCCTGGAACATTAATCCTTATCTCCCATGATCGGGATTTTCTCGACCCGATTGCTGATAAGATCCTCCATATAGAACAACAATCGCTGTTTGAGTACAGCGGCAACTACTCATCTTTTGAACGCCAACGCGTAACCAAACTGGCGCAACAACAGGCTCTTTATAAAAGCCAGCAAGAGAAAGTCGCCCATCTGCAAAGTTATATTGACCGCTTCCGGGCCAAGGCCAGCAAAGCCAAACAGGCTCAGAGCCGTATCAAGATGTTAGAGCGGATGGAGCTGATCGCCCCTGCCCACGTTGATAACCCATTTCATTTCAGTTTCCGTAAACCGGAGAATCTGCCAAACCCCCTCCTGAAAATGGAAAAGGTCAGCGCAGGCTATGGCGAACGAACTGTTTTAAATTCCATCAAACTGAATCTGGTTCCCGGCTCCCGCATTGGTCTGCTTGGTCGTAATGGCGCGGGTAAATCTACGTTGATTAAATTGTTGGCTGGTGAACTGCAATCTCAGAGTGGAGAAGTCGAATTAGCTAGAGGGATCAAACTGGGGTATTTCGCTCAACACCAACTGGAATATTTGCGTGCGGATGAATCGCCATTACAGCATCTAGTCCGTATTGCGCCACAGGAAACAGAGCAGCAACTTAGGGATTATCTGGGTGGCTTTGGTTTCAAAGGCGATCAAGTGACTGACCCGAGTGGGCGCTTTTCCGGAGGAGAAAAAGCACGTTTAGTTTTGGCTCTGATGGTCTGGCAACGTCCTAACCTTTTGTTACTTGACGAACCAACGAACCATCTCGACCTGGATATGCGTCAAGCACTGACAGAAGCGTTGATCGACTTTGACGGTGCATTGGTTGTGGTTTCCCACGATCGGCATCTATTACGTTCAACAACAGATGAGTTGTATCTGGTTCATGATGGCCGGGTAGAATCATTCAATGGCGATTTAGAAGATTATCAACAATGGCTGACAGATCAACAACGTCAACAAAATCAGCAAATACGTGAAAACAACGATAAGGAAAAAGAGACATCTAGCCAAAGCGCTCAGGAAAGAAAAGATCAAAAACGGCGTCAAGCTGACTTCCGTAACCAAACGCAACCACTGCGCAAACAGCTTGCTGATCTGGAAAAACAGATGGAGAAACTGGGTAACGAGCTGGTCGCACTAGAAAATCAACTTTCAGACAGCGCTATCTATGATAACAGTCGTAAAACTGAATTGACTGAATACCTGCAAAAACAAAATCAGACCAAATCAAAACTGGAAGAAATTGAATTAGCATGGATGGAAATTCAGGAGCAACTTGAAAAAATGACGCAAGCGTTTGAAGGATAAATGATTTCATAAATTATCATTCAATAAGAGAATAAAGCGGAGAAAATAATCCGCTTTATTTTCAATAATATCCATACAGCTTCATTACTGAAAAAACCAATTCCACACTATGAAAAAATAAGGTCAGATAAAATAGTCTCTTTCTCTTTGAAATGAATAAGAGGCAATTTCACCATATAAATAACCCCTATTTTCTTCATTCACATACTATCAATAAATGAAGAGAATAATTCTGCTTCACTTATCAATCCATACTCAATAGCTGGGCTGCATAAAATGCCAAAATCAACCTCCATATCGGTTTTCAACACTTCTAATAAATCCAGATATTGTGATGGAATTGAACGGATAATTTTTTCCGGAATTAAAGAAAAACCATTACGTTTAATTATCAGTTCAATCATTACCATAATATCATTCGTTTTTAACATTAAATTCATATTATTATCATAAATAGAAAATGCGTTAATGCCATCAGTAAAATCAATGGGTATATCGTCCTCATCCATGCCAATAAGTTGATACAACGATGCCATTTCAGCGCTTAATTCTGTCAAACTCCGCAGCCAATCACTGCCTTTTTTAAAAAGATAAACGAGTTTTTCAGTAAAAATCTTTCTAGGCATAAGTGATGAAGTTAATGGCAGCGGAACAATGGCGATATGTAATAAACCAGAGTTTAATAGATTCATTTGCTGCTCGAATGTCAGGCCAGTAATGAGGACAAACACGACTTTTTCCTTCCTGCCTAGAATCATTCGCTCTTCCATTTTTCCAGAATCATAAATAGGAAAACAAGAGCTGACATAAAGGTAATGTGGCGAATCATCTTGCAAATCATGAGTAACCTGAATCTGAAACTGCTTAAAATGACCCAGTAATTTCTGAGCATTCTCAAAAGTTTTTTGTCCAAAATCAGTTAATCTGGTGCCACCTCGTCCTCTGGAAAACAAAAGCGCACCGAATTCCTCTTCCAGTGCATTAATTTTCTTAGTCAGCGCAGGTTGTGAGATATGTAGTATTTGCGAAGCCTTGTGGTAATTAAGTGTTTCGGCTAATACGATAAAAGCTTTGATATTACGTATATCCATATCTCCACCATTTCAGGTTTATCTTTCATACGTTACTATTTCAATAACAACCAAACAATCTATACTTAACTTAAATTAGTTAAACAGAGATTAAACAACAATTATAAGATGATCAATTAATTTATTATAAAAATGTTGATATAATTTATTTTTACCACAATTCCTTTTCGCTCTCTAAGATAAATGATTAAATAATTCATTTAAATTAAATGCGTTAAAAGATAATAAATTTTCCGATTTTTAGGTGTTTTCCCTACAGTAACTCCTATGCATTCTGCTGCATGTATTTTCTACTATATAGGATAGAGGAATATAGCTATTAATCTTAATTTTTAAATCAAAATGAGGACGACTATACTAGATTGATTTTTCTCCTTCATCTGCTAATAAGACCAATATTAATCACATAATTTAATATCTTTTACATAGGTATTTGGCGACATCCAGGATATTCTTGGACATACTAAATAGTTTTCACTTTTTAACTTATAGTGCACATACAAAGATGTAGGAAAACTTAAAAAAAATGAAATAATAGTTATCGTCCCAAAACAGTTAACAAAACCATCATGATGCTTTGGAGAACGACCAGTTATACTGACAAAAATAACTGCAACCATATAATATAAAACCAAAGGAGAAGAAAAAAATATTATAACAACACCACCTGAGAATGTTATTTGTTCATCCATTTCAATTAAAGAAATTATATTTCCCCCTGTCAAAAAGAAAGTGAATAAAGCTAAAAGAAAAATAGCAATAGCAGCGATGATATGTATAACCTTTTTTCCCATAACGCCCCCAATCATAAAGAAATTAAATAAAAAGATATCAGTTACATAGCTTAATATCTTTTACATAGGTATTCGGCGACATCCAGGATATTCTTGGACATACCAAATAGTTATCACTTTTTAATTTATAATTCACATATAAAGATATGGGAAAGCTTAAGAAAAGTGCAACAATAGCTATCGAAAAAAAATATTTAACAAAATTATCATGATGCTTTGGATAATGACCAGTCACAGTAACAGAAATAATAAAAAATGTAGTATAAGAAATCAAAGGAAAAGAAAAAAATATTATAAAAACACTACCTGAGAATGTTATCTCCTCATCCATTTCAACTAAAGAAACCAGATTATCTCCTGTTAAAAAGAGCCCTAATAACGCTAAAAGAAAAATAGCAATAGCGCCTATGATATGTATAATCTTTTTTCCCATAATATCCCCAGTTATAAAGAAATTATAAATCACATAGTTTAATATCTTTCACATAAGTATTTGGCGACATCCAGGATATTCTTGGACACACCAAATAGCCATCACTTTTTAACTTATAATTCACATACAAAGATGTAGGAAAACTTAGAAAAATAGAAGCAATAGCTATCGAACAAAAATATTTATTAAAAATATCGTAACTCTTTGGATAACGACCAGTTATATTAATAAAGATAACCAAAATAATATAATATGAAATTAAAGGAAAAGAAAAAAAGAAAATAGAAACACCACCTGAAAATGTTATTTTCTCATCCATTAAAATTAACGAGAATAAATCTTCACTTACTATAAACATACAAAATAACATTAAAGCCAATGAAAAAATTGCGCAAATAATACGTATTATTTTTATTTTATTATCTACAAACATATCACTCATATCAATCACATAACTTAACATCTTTTACATAGGTATTAGGAGACTTCCAGGATATTCTTGGACATACCAAATAGCCATCACTTTTTAACTTATAATTCACATAGAAAGACGTAGGAAAACTTAAAACAATTGATAAAATAGCTATCGAACAAAAATATTTATTAAAGCTATCATGATGTTTTGGATAACGACCAGTTATATTAACAAAAATAACAAAAACCATATAATATAAAACCAAAGGAAAAGAAAAAAATGTCATAAACACACTACTTGAGAATGTTATCTTTTCATCCATTAAAACCAACGAGAGCAAATACTCACTTACTATAAACATAGAAAATGACATTAAAACCAATATAAAAATTGCACAAATAATACGTACTATTTTTCTTTTATTATCCACAAACATATCACTCATATCAATCACACAGTTTAATATCTTTTACATATTTATTCGGTGACATCCAAGATATCTTTTGGCATATCAAGTAATTCTCACTCCTCAGTTTATAATTCACATAAAAAGATATAGGAAAACTCAAAAAAAACGCAACAATAGCTATCACACCAAGATATTTAACATAAGTATCATGATACCTTGGGATACGCGCTGTTAAATTTAAATAAATAGAGCAAATCAAGAAATAAAAAACCAATGGGAAGAAAAAAAACGCAATTATTATCCCATTGGAAAAAGAGATTACCTCAACCATTGTAATCAATGAAAGTAGACTATCAACAGAAGCAAACATACCCAAAGATACCAGAGACAATACAAAAATCGCCAAAATAATATGAATTATTTTTCTTTTCTTATCCACGACTATATTTAGCATATCAATCGCATAACTTAATATCTTTCACATAAGTATTCGGCGACATCCAAGATATTCTTGGACATACCAAATAGCCATCACTTTTCAGTTTATAGTCCACATAAAAAGAGACAGGAAAACTCAAAAAAACTGAAACAATAGCTATCACACATAAATATTTCACATAGGCGTCATGATTCTTTGGATAACGCTTTGCTAAAGAAAGATAAACAGCCGAAACCACAAAATAAAAAATAAAAGGAAATGAAAAAAAAAACATCACAACACCACCTGAAAATGTTATTTTTTCATCCATTAAAATCAACGAAAGCAAATATTTACTTACTATAAACATAGAAAACGACATTAAAGCCAATATGAAAATTGCGCAAATAATGTGTATTATTTTTCTTTTACTATCTACAAATATATGACTCATATCAATCACATAACTTAATATCTTTCACATAAGTATTCGGCGACATCCAAGATATCCTTGGACATACTAAATAGCCATCACTTTTTAACTTATAATTCACATACAAAGATGTAGGAAAACTTAAAAAAAATGAAATAATGGCTATCGACCCAAAATATTTATTAAAACTATCATTATGCTTAGGATAATGACCAGTTATACTGACAAAAATAATAAAGAATAAAGAATAAAAAATCAAAGGAGAAAAAAAGAATATAATAATAACACTACTTGAAAATGTTATTTTCTCATCCATTTTAACTAAAGAGATTAAATTTTCTCCTGTCAAAAAGAAACCAAATGACGTCAAAATAAAAATAGCAAGAGCAGCGATGATATGTATAATCTTTTTTTTATTTCCCATACTGCCCCCAATTATGAAGAAATTGATTGAAATTAGATTCTGGAGTTCGTGGTTTTCTTTCCATTTCTCTCTTGATTAAATTAATGACCGTTTCACTAATCTTAAATTTTTTATCGATATTATCAAGTGCATACGTCATTAAAACACCGATACCAAGCACAACACCAGACACAACAATTACGCTAGCACCAGAAACAGATATAGCTAACATCAAAGACCCAATAACCCAAGAAACAAAAGCTATTATTACTGTCTTAGCCAAATCTACCGCAATATTACCTAAAAAATCAGCCAAAGTGTATTCATCCTTAAACATAAGCTCAACCGTTCGATAAGCCGCAGAAAAGAATATACTGAATTTCATTCCCTTAACTATGCCACTATTCAGTCCTTGCTGCCCAATCCCCATAGATATCACCTTCATGTTAGAAGCTTTATATCTTGAAGCAGTGATGATTTTCCTAACTCCCGCATAACCTGATATTTTGATATATCTATTCCCGTCTTTACCAACATACTCTGTCGCCTTAATCCCTAATTTCTTAAATTCTCCTATAACATTAACAAGATCAAAAGAATCATGTATGTTACCCGCATATGGCGATATCGGATCGGTAATTTCAAATATTTTCTTTATAAATGGACTTTTGGGTTTTGGCGAATCAATATCTTCCAGAACATCTTTCGCTTCATCTAACGAGAGTAGCGCAATATAGGTTGTATTCTCCCTTAGCTGCTTTTCGAGACCAATAGCATCAAAGAATTCATGCTGAGGTTTTAATTGGTTAGTCCCAACATGACCTCTCAGGAAATCCCCCATATAGCCCTCCCAAGAGGGGTTGTACTTTCTAGATGTCATTGTGAAGCCCTTTCCATATTCTTAAAATCATCACATTAGTGTTTAACCGCCGGAGTTTCCAATTTGAGTGAAAGAACCCGGCCATCTGAAATCTTCATGTCGA